>CAMWYL010000201.1 GCA_947178465.1 uncultured Lachnospiraceae bacterium
TTCATTAATAGAAGGGCTGTCAGGATTAAGGAGGCTCAAAGAAGGCGGGGAGCCTGAAGGAGGACGGAAATGGAGAATCCGGCAATTGCCGGCGGAACGCCGGTTCGTGATACAAAGCTGTTTTATGGACATCAATATATTGACGAGGCGGATATCAACGCCGTGTGCGAGGTGCTGCGAAGCGATTATCTCACCTGCGGCCCTAAGGTGACTGCGTTGGAAGCGAAGCTTTGCGAGCTTACGGGGGCAAAATATGCGGTTGTATGCAGCAACGGTACTGCGGCCCTACATATAGCTGCGCTTGCGGCGGGAGTAGGTGCGGGGGATGAGCTGATTACGACGCCGATAACCTTTGCGGCCTCCGCGAATTGCGGCTTATACTGCGGCGCAAGGCCTGTTTTTGCCGATATCAATCCGAGAACCTACAATATTGATCCCGAGAGCGTGCGTGAAAAGCTCACGGAGAAGACGAAGGCCGTGGTGGCGGTTGATTTCACGGGGCAGGCCGTGGAGCTTGATCCCCTGCTTACGCTGTGCCACGAAAAAGGAATTATTTTGATTGAGGATGCCGCGCATTCCATCGGTACGAAATATAAAGGAAAGCCGGTCGGGAGCATTGCGGATATGACGACCTTCAGCTTCCATCCCGTAAAGACGGTTACGGGCGGCGAGGGCGGCGCGGTGTTGACCGACAGCAGGGAGCTTTATGAAAGGCTGGTGCTGTTCCGCTCGCATGGTATCACAAGGGAGGCGGAGCTGTTAGAGCGTCCGTCAGACGGTCCTTGGTATTATGAGCAGATCGATCTGGGATACAACTACAGATTAACAGATATTCAATGCGCCCTGATACTAAGCCAGCTTGGCAAGCTGGAGCGGTTTTCCGCCAGACGCAGAGAAATCGTAAACCGGTATAATGAGGCGTTTTCCAAGCTGCCGGAGCTTTTTGTGCAGGAGGAGATCGCGGAATCGGATACGACGAGGCATCTGTACATTCTGCGGATTGTGCCTGAGCGGCTGCAGATTGACCGGAAGGGCTTTTTCGAGGCGCTTGGCGCAGAAAACATCTGCTGTAACGTGCACTATATTCCTGTTTACAGGCATCCCTATTATGAGAAGCTCGGCTATAAGGAGGGCTTGTGTCCGCATGCGGAGAAGCTTTACAAAGAAATCTTAAGCCTGCCGCTGTATTATTCGCTCACGGATCAGGATGTTGAGGATGTCATACGGGCAGTCACAAAAATCGTGACGTATTATAGAAAATAGGAGTGACAAGGCCCGGTGATAAAACCGGGCTTTTCGAAATTCATGGAAGTGTGCATAAAACGCAAATTCACAGACTGAGAAAGGAGCAAAGCCATTATATGAGCAGCGTTGCGATTATCACTGCAAGAGGCGGCAGTAAGCGCATACCGCGCAAAAATATAAAGCCCTTTTTGGGGCGTCCCATATTGGAATACAGTATTGAGGCGGCCTTGCGGGCAGGTGTCTTTCAGGAGGTCATGGTGTCCACGGATGATGAGGAAATCGCCGGGATTGCGCAAAAGGCCGGGGCAACGGTGCCTTTTCTGAGGAGCGAACAGACGGCAAATGATTTTGCGACGACAGCAGAGGTTGTCGAGGAGGTTCTGGTGTCCTATGAGCGTATGGGGAAGGTATTTGACACGGCGTGCTGTATCTATCCTACGGCGCCGTTTGTGACGGCGGATACCCTTCGGACGGCAATGCGGCTTTTGGAGCAGGAGCGTGCGGACGGTGTTATTCCGGTGGTACGATTCTCCTTTCCGCCACAGCGCTGTGTTGTGATTCGGGAGGGAAGACTCACGCCGAAGTGGCCGGAGAACATGGGAAAGCGCTCTCAGGACTTGGAGCCGTTTTATCACGACTGCGGGCAGTTTTACTGCCTGAATGTGCAGAGCTTTCGCCGACAGAGGGTAATATGGATGGAAAATATTGTCCCCTTGGTTCAGGATGAAATAAACGTGCAGGACATTGATACAATGGAGGATTGGGAGATCGCAGAATTGAAATACCGGCTTTTGCATGGCCGAAGGCCATGCTGACGGCATGCTTCTGTATGGCAGCGGTATGGAGGCTGTCCTGTGTAAGCGTTGCGAGGCCTTAAGGAGGTATGTGAGATGGAGATTAACGGAAGAAGGATAGGAGCCGGTGCACCGGCGTACATTATTGCGGAGATGTCGGGGAATCACGCGGGAGATTTGGCACGCGCGTTGGAAATGGTTCATGTGGCAAAGGAGGCCGGCGCGGATTGCGTGAAGATACAGACCTACACGCCGGATACCATGACCATTGACTGTCACAATCAATATTTTAATATTGAGGAGGGGACGTGGAAGGGAGAGAACCTGTACGCGCTTTATCAGAAGGCTTATACCCCGTGGGATTGGCAGGATAAGCTTCGGGATGAGGCGGCCAAGGTGGGAATTGATTTTCTTTCCACGGCATTTGACAATACCTCCGTGGATTTCCTGGAAACGCTGGGGGTGGAATTTTATAAGATTGCGTCCTTTGAATTGACAGATATACCGTTATTAGAATATGTTGCATCGAAAAATAAGCCGATTATCATGTCAACGGGAATGGGCTCGCTGGAGGAGATTACGGAAGCGGTCGAGGCGATTTTTGCTACCGGAAACAGGCAGCTCGCATTGATGAAATGCTCCAGTGCGTATCCGGCGAAGCGCGAGGAGATGAATCTGAGCACGATACCCGATATGAAAAAGCGTTTTGGAGTTCCGGTGGGACTTTCCGACCATTCCATGGGAGCATTTAGCGCCGCAACGGCGGTTGCCATGGGAGCAAATATCATTGAAAAGCATTTTTGCATCAGCAGGGCAATCAAGAATCCCGATTCTGCATTTTCCATGGAGCCGCAGGAGTTTCGTGAGATGGTGGAGCAGGTTCGAGAGGTGGAAAAGGCATTTGGCGAGGTATTTTACGGTGTTTCAGAGCAGGAGGAATCCAATGTCTGCTTCCGACGTTCTCTTTTTGTGGTACAGGATGTGGAGGCCGGCGAGTGCCTGACGCCGGAAAACATACGGAGTATTCGTCCGTCATATGGTCTGAAGCCCAAGCATTACAAAGAGGTTCTGGGGAAACGGGCTGCCCATGCGTTGAAACGCGGTACGCCGCTTTCGTTTGAGGATATTGCGGATTAGGAGTGTGGAGACTATGGGTTTATATCTGCGTGAAGCGACCGAGGAGGATATGGACCTGCTTTATGAGTGGGCAAATGACCCTGTGGTGCGCCGCAATGCGTTTCATACGGAGGCGATTCCTTATGAGACGCATGTAAAATGGTTCCGGCAGATGCTTGAGAACAAGATGGCACATCAATATATCCTGTGCCATGCAGAGGAACCTGTCGGACAGATCCGGCTCAACATCGAGGACGGGACGGCATTGATTGATTACAGCGTTGCGCCAAAACAGCGGGGAAAGGGCTTGGGGGCTGTCCTGTTGGAGCTGGTAAAGGAGAAAGCCGGGGAAACGGAGACGGTCACAAGGCTTATGGGACAGGTAAAAAATGAAAACATTGCGTCCGTGAAGACGTTTGAAAAATGCGGTTATCAAAGAACAGAGGGAAAAAGTTATATAACGTTCGTTTTTGAATTGTAAGGAAAGCGGGGAACAGGTTGAAGATTATTATTGCGACCATAAAACAGTGGAACGTGGAGCGTGCGATAAAGCTGCAGGAGCGGTATAAACAGACACATGAGATACGTGTGTATACGCGGAAGGAGGAACTCACATATGATAACATATGTGATTTTAATCCTGACTATATCCTGCTGCCGCACTGGTCCTACTATGTTCCACGTGAGATAACGGAAGCGTGGGAGTGCGTTGTGTTTCATATGACGGATTTGCCGTACGGAAGAGGCGGTAGTCCGCTGCAAAATCTGATTGTGCGCGGACATCGGGAGACGAAGGTCTCCGCGATTAAGGTGACGGCGACATTGGACGGTGGCCCGGTTTATATGAAGAAGCCTCTGTCGTTGGAAGGCTCTGCAACGGAGATTTTTGAGCGCTGTGCGGAGCTGATTTTCAATGAGATGATTCCCTGTTTTCTGGAGGGCGGGCTTGAGCCGAAGCCGCAGGAAGGGGAGCCGGTGGTATTTAAGCGCAGAAAGCCGGAGGATAGTGAAATAACACCTGATATGGATATTGTTAAGGTGTATGACTATATTCGTATGCTGGACGCTGAGGGGTATCCGAGGGCGTTTATTGACTATGGTGCATATCGGCTGCACTTTGAGGCGGCAACGCTTGACGAGACCGGCGATACGCTGGAGGCGCGGGTGATTTTCCAAAAAAGAGAAGCAGAACGGCCTGATGAGGAATAACCCCGTAAGATAATGGAGGACGGAAGCATGAAGACGGTTTTGGTAGTGGCGGCGCATCCGGATGATGAGATACTCGGGGTAGGCGGTACGGTGGCCAGACATGCGGCTGCCGGTGATGCGGTCTATGCGCTTATTTTGGGAGAGGGGCAGACTTCCCGCGGGACACGTCGGGAGGATACGGACAGTGCGGTGGTGGACAGTCTGCACCGGAATACGCTGGAAAGCGCTGAGGCGGCGGGTTTTCGGGAGGTGTTTTTTGCTGATTTCCCGGACAACCGCTTTGACGGAGTGGATTTGCTCGATATCGTGAAGGCGGTTGAGAAAACGGTAAAGGAACTGCGTCCGCAGATTATCTACACGCATTACAGCGGCGATTTGAATATTGACCATCAGTATACGGCAAGGGCGGTGCTTACGGCAACGCGGCCGATAGGAGAATATTGTGTGGAGGAGATATATGCGTTTGAGACGCTTTCCTCCACGGAATGGGCATTTGACTACAGTGCGCAGCCGGCATTCTGTCCGAATGTCTTTGTGGATATTACGGATTATTATGACAAAAAGGAACAGGCGATGCAGCGTTATGTGTCGGAACTGTGTGTGTTTCCGCATCCAAGGAGCCTTACCGGAATGGATGTGCTTTCAAGGACGCGCGGGATGGCGGCAGGGATGGAACGCGCGGAGGCCTTCATGCTGATACGCAAAACCGTGCGTGCGGATTAAGGCATTTATGTCAAGATTTTGGGAGCTTTGGGGTTCTGAGAAAGGCAGGGGAAGAGATGTTTTACATTCGTGCGGATGGAAATACCGATATCGGAATGGGACATATAATGCGGTGCCTGTCCATTGCGGAGGCGGCATATTCCATAACGGGTGAGCGGCCGGCATTTCTCCTTGCGGACGCGGATTGTGCTCCAATGATTGCGGATAGAGGCTTTTCCGCGCGTGTACTCCACACGGATTATCGTGAGCCGGAAGCAGAACTGCCAATGCTCTCAGCGCTTTTGCAGAGAAACGATGTGCTTCTGGTGGACAGCTATCAGGCACAGCCTGCTTATTACCGTGCATTGCGGCAGAGTTGCAGGGTGGCGTGCATGGAGGACATGGGGATTCCCTATCCGGTGGATTTACTGATTAATTATAATCTGTATGGCCCCAAGCTGAGGGAAGCATATACGCAAGGAAATACGGACGCAATTCCTTCAGGGCTTCTTCTTGGCGTTGATTATATGCCGCTTCGCGCGGATTTTCAGACGGATATCGCATACACGGTGAAAGATAAAGTAACGGATGTTATGATAACAACAGGCGGGAGCGACCCGCATTTTGCGGCGGGGGCACTGCCGGAGCGCCTGATAAACAGCGATGTGGGAAAGAACGTCCGCTATCATGTGGTTATCGGTCCGTTTAACGCCTTTGCGAAGGAACTGAAGCTGAAATACGAGGCGTGCGAGGCGGTAGTGCTCCATGAGAATGTGAAGGATATGAAAACGTTGATGAAGGCCTGCGATGTCGTGATCACGGCGACGGGGAGCACGCTGTATGAGGTGAGCGCTCTCGGCGTGCCGATGATCTGCTTTTATTTTGCGGAAAACCAGCGGCAGGGCGCGGAGGAGCTTGCAAGGCTCACGGATATTATAAATGCGGGCTGCTTTGCAACACACCGGGAGGAGACGGTTGAGAACGTTTCTCAGGCATTGTTGCGATGTATACAAGACAAGGCTTATCGACAGACACTGTATCGTCAGGAGCGGCAACTTGTGGACGGAGCGGGAGCCGTGCGTATTGCAAAGGCAATTTTAAGTCTGGCGTATGAGAAACGGATTTAGGAAACGTTGATTTAATCAGCGCTTCCTTAGAGACCGGCGAGACAGGGAGGGATGCGGGTGTGATGGAAGGAAAGAAGG
>CAMWYL010000202.1 GCA_947178465.1 uncultured Lachnospiraceae bacterium
CAATAATTTTAAATATAAGTTCATTGATTTTTTCCTTTTCCGCATTGCCGGAAACAAATGAATTTGTTAGTTTAAAATACTTTTTCTCTGACAAATCCACATTATAATAATAACGGCTCAAGTCCAACATTGTAATAATAACGCTCTCTTTTCTCTCATTAATGTATTCTTCCACTTTCTGTAAACCACAATCGCGCCAGCTTACATATTGTTCAAAATAAGGTTTAAACAAATTAGGAGATGCTGTCACATTATCACCGTCAAATCTCAGGTTTTCATTCAAACGATTTCCATAGCACTCTTGGATTAATTGGTCATCCATATCCTTTCCAATCATCAGGACCCATAATGTCCCCATAATCTGACCTTCGATACACATGTCCAGAAAATTATTATATTTTTCTACAATGGCTTTTCTACATGTAATATTTGATATTACAATCGGTTCTTCCGAACTCTCTTCACTTTCTGAAGATATGCTTTTGGGGAACGTCAACACCTCAATACTATCCAAAATCCGGTTCTGTAATTGATTCCATAAATCCTTATTATCAAACGCATCTACAATCTTTTGCAATTTAGAATAAAATTCATTATCACATTCAAAATCAACGATTCTTGTTCTAATGAACGCCAATGTTTTATCCCAATATACACTTCCCTTTAATTTCCTATATGCTTTTTCAACAAATTCTATTTTCATTTGTATTCGTTCTCCTTGAACAAATTATTATTTCTAAATTTTCTGTTGTTTTTATGAATTTTACACTTTGTTATTAGCACACTCCCACATACATTACAAATGATTCCCTGTACAGATCACTGCTTCACTAATATATCAAAAAAGCATCCCAAATTCAGTTTCTTTTTCTATGCTCTTTAAAAATCGTCATATATCAATACTTATCCAAAATACTTCTGCATCAAACTATCAAATATAATCTGAGCCTTTTCCATATTTTTTTGTTCTTCTGCTTTCAATTTGTCTATCTGTTGGACGAATGTTGCAAATTGGTTTTGCAATTCTATTGGTGGTACTATTACTTTAAGTTCACTCAATATTTTTAGATTTATATTTTTTTGTGCAGATTCAGGTGCTTGAGCCTCTAAAATTATTTGAAAAAAAGAAAACCAATAATGGATGAATATATTATTTACTTTTTCATTTGCATTAAATCCTACAACACTATCCGGAAAGCATGCATCAAACCCGAGTATTGCCGTTTTTGCAATATTTGCAGCAATAGTAATGCATAGAGTTCCTTTATTCCACATCTTGCTCTGCTGAACTCCTGCCTCTGAGTATGTATTTGCGTATGATGTTATATAAAGATCTGCTGACGCAACTTCTCCTGTTTGAATTAATGGGTATGCCCCCCCAAATAACTCAGGGGCATTCCTTGGTCTATGCTTTGACACCCCTCTTCCAAATTCCCCAAGTTCCGGAAGCGTTGCCTCTGGTAAGTGACATGAGTTACTTACCGGATCTCCAAACATCTCTACAAATCGAGCTTTAATTAAAGCATCAAATTGCCGAATTTGTTCCTGTTCATTTCGAATAAGTTCTTCTACTTTTCCAAGGCAATCTATAATTTTTCTTTGCTCCTTTACAGATATTAACTCTATCTTAACATTTTTCAAGTAACCAGCCGAAATATTAGGTTGTGCACCTCCTACTCCATCTCTCGTAAATCTTACCTTTTGACTTTTGAAAAAATAATACAAATATTCCGGCATTATTTTATCACTTTTGCCAAAGGCAGCACACGCTTGATTCGTGCAAGCCGCTGTCTTGAGTATAGATGTTGCTCCAATCGTTGCGCCATACATGGCAATAAGAACTGTATCCGGCTCATACAACTTCGCAGTGGAATTTGATAATCCCTTTTCTGTAATATATTCATCTGTATCGTACAAATACTTTTCTTTTAAATCACCTGTCTTTACCCATTTGATCTTCCCACCATCATAATACTCTCTACATTTTTTTGATGGTGTACCCCCAGATGAAATATTATATATTTTTCCCAACTCTACTTTCATCCTTCATCCCCCACGAATCTGACCCTATCTACAGCTCTCCAATATTAAGCAGCCCCTTAATCGCCTCTATCTGTTCCCCAATTCTCTGGTGCCGCTCTTCAATATCCTTGATAATCTCGCTTGTAGGCGGGTATTCCTTCGCGACATATTCAATCTGCTTATATTTATTGATGGACAAATCATAACCGTTCTCCACAATCTCAGCTTTCTTTACAAAGAAGCTCTGCTCCGTTCTGCTTCTCCCTTTTTCCCCTTCAAGATTGTGAAACCGCTCAATAATATCAGGAATGTCATTCTCGGCAATCGGCTGTCGCTTATCATCCAGACTGTATCCATCCGCTTTCATGTCATAAAACCATACATCCTCCGTACTGCCGGAATTTGTCTTTGTAAAAATCAAGACAGCCGTTGATACACCTGCATACGGTTTAAAAACACCGGAAGGAAGGGAAATAACTGCCTCAAGGTACTGATTTTCAACCAATTCTTTTCTAAGGCTTTTGTGCGCATTCGAGGAGCCAAACAAAACGCCATCCGGAACAATGCAGGCGCATCTTCCGCCAATCTTGAGCATTTCCGTAAAAAGACCGACAAAGAGCAGTTCTGATTTTGTTGTATTCGTAATCCCCTTTAATTTGTCGCTGATATTCTCTTTATTTAAGGTTCCCTTAAACGGCGGATTTGCCAGAATTAAATTGTATTTTCCCTCCTCGTTGTAGTCCTTGGATACACTGTCCCGCTTCTCTATTTTGGGATTGCTGACAGAATGCAGCATCAAATTCATGCAGGATAATCTGCACATCGTGGCATCGGTATCATAACCCGTAAATAACGAAGTCTGATAATGCTGCCATTGCTCTTCAGACATTTTTCTCTCATAATGCTCCCGTATATATTCGGCGCAGGAAATTAAGAATCCTGCGGTTCCGCAGGCAGGGTCGCAAATCAGCATGTCCATCGTCGGCTGCATGAGCTCTACCATCATATCCCGTATCTGCTTCGGCGTTCGAAACGCGCCAAGCCTTCCCGCCGAGTTCAGCTTTGCAAGCATATGCTCATACAAATCGCCCTGCATATCCAAACCCCTTATATCATGCTCAAACAAATCATCCAATCCGGAAATCACCTTCTGTAACGCCAACGGCTCATTCAGTTTGAATATTGCATCCGACAGAAAACGCGAAAAAGAAGAGTCATTATCTTTATTCACGGATTTGATGAAAGGAAATACCTTCTGTGAAAAGACCGCATGAAGCTCTCTCGCTTCCAGCTTCCTGAAATTTCTCCAACGCAGCGCCTGTTCCTCATTCGATTCCCCAAATAAATGCTCCTGCTTTTTTCCGGATAACAGTTCTGAAGTTTCAATATCTGCCTCCATCTCATCCAACTGCTTTGCAAACATGAGATAGGTCAGCTGTTCTATTACCTCGGTTGGCTGTGAAACGCCTCCCGCTATCACATCAAGCCATATCTGCTCTATTTTATTTTTCGCACTTTCCGGCAACATCCTATGCCCTCCATATTTCCTGCTTCACAGCACTCTTCTTTCAATATAAGCTCTTACGGTTTCTTTTAACTCATCGCTGAACCCATTGAGATCTTCAAAACTGATCGCACCTTCATTTATAAGTGACATAATATTGTAAATCAAGTTAGAACGGCTCATCTGCACTTGAACCCCTGCTTTTTCCTTATCTTTCTTTAACCTTTCATCCAACTTCCAAAACTTATCGGATGGACCGGCATCCTCACTAAGCAAAGCAATATATTCCTTACCCAATCTGTCCATATAGGCTTCCTGCCAATCAGCAATCTTGCTCCTAAAAAGCTTCCAATCTTTCTCCGTAAACCCTTGTCCCCGATCCATATTCTACACTTCCTTTTCACAGCCTTATCATTTCCCAAAATAATTGTACTATGAAACAATCAAAATGTCATTTCATTCTTCCTATTTGTTTTACCCCTTTAGAAGTCAAATCTCCTACTATGAAGAGATTGTTCATCGCTTAAGTGGATCCTATTTCAGTACAATATATATAGAAAAATCTATTCCTACAGGGGGTGAGAAAAAATGAACGAAGTCGCAGAATACTTTGACATTATGAAATCAGAGCAGATGATTACAGAAGCTTGTGACCATGTTTCACATATACGTAGACCAGTATATACCTTCAAATGCTCCGACAGCAAAAACAACCTTACACCGACAGTTGGACGCTCTTTGATTCTTTTTATGCTTTCAAACTGAGCTTCGTCCCACTTCCGGTGTAAGGTCGTCATTCTGCATTTTAACAACCTTTTCTCTTAATAATTATTATTTTTTCAACATGGCTTTAATTCCCCTGATATAATGTCCGTTTGCCATTTCCAAAAGACCCCTTGCCAGAGATTCAGACATGGCTCCGCCGGAACTGATTATGGTCGCCCGCAGGGGACAATCCGTGGCACATACCATCATCATTTTAAAAGCAGGGTCGGAATAATCCTTTTTTCCGCCAAAGCTTTTGGCGATAATGTTTTCCGTTACCTTATATTGAATCTTCATAATCAAAGAGCTATCCTTCATTTCCAGACAGGAATTGTCCATCGTAAACTGCCCTTTTTTCGCTTCGGAAACAATTGCAACAGAATGTCCCATTGCCTTCTCCCATTCCTCCCGGGTCGGTTTGCCGGAGAGCGTCTCATACCAGCTTCCTGCCTGCCATTCCGGTGCCTTTATAGTCTCTCCCGCAACCTCAAGGAAACCGCGCAGGCGAATATCCTGAGAAGAAGCGCCAATCAGTACTTCATAACTTCCGGCCGGCACTTTCCAGTCATCCGCCCAGACTGCGAAGCTGCGGTCATTAAGAGCAAAAGTAACCTGTCTGCTCTCACCCGGTGCAAGCTCCACACGTGCAAAACCCTTTAATTCCTTAACCGGACGGTGAATCCCGTTCTGTGGCGGCGCAATATATAACTGTACGACCTCTGCGCCGGAAACACCACCGGTATTGGTAATGATGACCGTTACCGTACGGTCATGTATCTGCAGATCACTGTAAGTAAATTCCGTATAGCTCAGCCCATATCCGAACGGAAAACGAACAGCTACACGGGCCTTATCATAATAACGATAGCCCACATAAATGCTTTCCCGATATTCTGCATCTCGTTTTCCGAAAGTGTCTTTCGATATCACGTCATCATATCGTAACGGCCATGTTTCGGTCAGCTTGCCACCGGGATTTACCTTGCCTGTCAGCAGATTTGCACAAGCCTGCCCGCCCGCCTGTCCAGATAAGCCCATATAGATGATTGCTTTTACCTGGTCAAACCACGGCAGTTCCATAACGCTTCCCCCTAACAACACTACCACGGTATTAGGGTTTGCAGCGGCAACCGCTTTAATCATACGGTTATGCCCTTTTGGCATTTTCATGTTTTCACGGTCGAAGCCTTCAGATTCATAACTATCCGGCAAACCTGCCACGACTACAGCGATTTTTGCCTTCTTCGCCATCTCAACCGCTTTCTGCAAAGCTGCTTTTGTTACCTTACCGTCAGCATCACAGCAGGCGAAGTACGGCACTTCCGGCAGGGCATCTGTAAGACTCGTCAGTCTGATGGGATTGATATGGCTGGAGCCTGCGCCCTGATAGCGGAAGTTCTTTGCCATATCGCCAATCAAAACGATATCTTCCGCCTTAGCCGGAAGGATATGAGAATCATTTTTCAACAGAACCGCGCCCTGTTCCGCAACTGTGCAGGCGAGCCTGTCATGGGCAGCTTTATCAAAGCCGCCGCCTTTTTGTATTTTGGAAGAACAAAGCGCCAGACGGATAATCCTTTCTACAGTCGCATCAATGTCTGATTCGGAAAGTGTTCCGTTCTTAACCGCTTCCAACGCATCCTTTTCCATATACTTTGAGCCTCCGGGCATATTCAGGTCGCACCCTGCCTTGTAGGCTTTCATCCGATCACTCAATGCGCCCCAGTCAGTGACTACCATGCCATCGAAGCCCCATTCGCCACGCAGCACATCCGTAAGCAGCCACTTATTGTCGCTGGCATGAACACCATTAATTTTATTATAAGAACACATTACTGTGCCGGGCTTACTCTCCTTCACTGTGGTTTCAAAAGGCGCCAGATAAATCTCTCGCATCGCGCGGTCATCCACCTGACTGTCGCCATTTTGCCGCTTATATTCCTGATTATTGGCAGCAAAATGCTTCCGGCC
>CAMWYL010000203.1 GCA_947178465.1 uncultured Lachnospiraceae bacterium
ATGTTATCAGTATAACCCACACGAAATAAACTTATGTTTTGCCGACGCATATCATTGCGGGAGTAGGAATTATAATAAACGAGAACGACGGAGTCCTTATGGCAAACACCTATAATACGGGTTGGTATTTCCCAGAGGACAGGCTGAAGTCGGAGAAAATGTAATTGACGCCGTAAATTGAAAAGGTTGATATAAATTCCCGCCTATCGCGTATTTTCGCACTTTTTATACTTTTTCTCTATCTTAACCGTATAGACTGCCATCGCCGCGACAGCCTCTGCCATTGCGCCCAGAATCGTAATCACGACATAGCCCGAGTTCTGCCCCGCAAGAAACGGAAGCCCCAACAGGAGAAACACCGCGCCAAATACCATCCACAGCTTTCCCAGCGCCCTGTTATACGCCCTTGTGTCCGTAACCGCAAACATCTCGGCATTCGCCCAGAAGCCAAACGGTCTTGCCGTTTTCGCGTGCAAATCATAACAGCCCATGGCAATAATCGCAACACCGATAATTTCCCATAAAACAAATCCAAGCATCATTTTCTTTCAACCCCTCTTTCATCAAAATTCTCCTTCAAAGCCTTCTCCACCGGATAAAGCGACCCTATCAGAAGAATAAGCTGAAGCATTATCAGGACCACGCTGATAACGCCTATCGCATTTTCTCCCGACGGAAAGGCCGCGGTACAGGCAGCCACGGAAATCACTCCAATCACCGACCCGACCCTTTTCCACAGTCTCCCACAATATGCATGTGCAAACGCCCATGTTTCTTCACTCTTCATGGAGCGGGTCGTCCGATAGCCGTATACCCCGTTAATGCCCTTGGGCGGATGCTTCTCAAACACAATACCAAAGCCGAACATACAAAGCGGTATCAAAAGATTGCATAACATCATAAAAATCCAATACCTCATAACCTTTAACCTCCTGCACGGTCTATTTCATGTAAATCCCGCTCATCTGCAAAGCTTCATCCAGCATAAAGGTGTAGGTCACGCTCGTATTCTCATAGGAGACATTAACCTGCACCGCAACTGCACGCTGTCCCATCTGTGTCAGCTCCGAAAGATATATATTTCCGAAGGATTGACGCGCTCCCCAATCCGTACTAATCATGTCCTTTGCCTGCCGGATGGCATCCTCTACCTCCTGCGTCCGCATTTCCGCAATGGCATATTCCCGCATCTGTTCGTAATCATCCGCATCCAGCAAATCTATTAAAAGCTTTATCCTCTCCTCGACCTGAGCCTCGTTAAAATGATCAATTTCCACGCTCCCCTTCGGCAGCATCCAATACACGAGCACAATGATCGCCGCCAATACCGCAACAACGGCAACGGCTGTTATGATATTTCTGCGCCTTTTCGCCGCCTTTAATTCCTCCGGCGGGAAATTGTCATTAAACTCCTTTGCCGCATTTTGGGGCGTCCCCATCCGCTCCATAATATGCTCTATCGACTCGCCACCCTCCAGCGCCGCGGAAATGTCCGATTCCAGCCACTTCCTGATCTCCTGCTTTTTCGTGTGAGAACATTTTAACTTTCTTATAATTGCGTTTACATATTTTTTCATTTCCATAACCAGCCTTTCTCAACGAATTGTTACAACGAATATTAAACTTTCTCTGTCCTATGATATTTTGCACCGCTATGACATGATAGCCGAAACCCTTTCCGAAAATCCCGCCCAGAGCGCGCTCAGCTCTTCCAGAACCGCAATTCCCTTTTCCGTGACCGCGTAATATTTCCGGGAGACCTCTTTCCCCTTCGGCTCGCTCCATCGGCTTATTACCAGCTCCTCATCCTCAAGGCGGTAAAGTATCGGGTAAAGCGTTCCTTCCTTTAATACAAACAGTCCGCCGCTTTTTTCCTTCAACTCACTGATTAATTGATATCCATATTTTTCCTTCTCCGATAGCAGCTTTAGTACCAGCATTTCCAAAACGCCCTTTTTCATTTGCTGTTCATATTTAGGATTCATTCCGCTTGGCTCCATTCGTTGTTTATCTATTTAGTATTGCTAAATACATTCTATAGCAACATATGACATATGTCAAGCGGAGAATGCATTATTGTGAGCCGGTGAAATCTGTGCTATGATATTGTCAACACGGATGATTTCACGAAACGACAGGATATAATGTAAGGTATTTATGAGAAAATGTTTGATTTGCCACGAACGGAATATGGAAGGATACGGGATTTGCCCCGCATGCAAAGAAAGGAACCGGCGCTTTGAGGCAATACATGAAAATATGGAAGGCTATACAGCCGTTGTGACCGGCGGCAGAATTAAAATCGGCTATGCAACTGCGTTACGGCTGCTCCGTGATGGCGCCCATGTGCTGGTCGTTACGAGATACCCTTATGATGCGTGGGACCGCTACAGCCGGGAGCCGGATTATGAACAGTTCCGGGAACGGCTCACGATTTACGGCTTCAATCTGCTCTGCGTCAATAAAATAGACGAGCTGATTTCCTTTATCTGCGAGGCCTTTCCACAGGGCTTGGATATTCTGGTGAACAATGCGGCACAGACCATCAAAAAGTCGCCCGCCTATTATAAGGAGCTGGAAGCCGTAGAGCAGGAGCGAAAGCGGCGGCTTTCCGGTGCAGACTGTCTGTTAAGCCCGGGCTGCGCGTTAAGCCCTGTACACACGGGAGGCGGGCAACCGGATTCGATGCTGCTTGCGGACACCGGACAGCCTGTAGCAAAGCAGGAGAGCGCAATGTATAATTCATGGGTTGCCAAGGCGGAGGATATCAGCGTACAGGAAATGCTTGAGGTACAGCTGATTAATGTGACCGCGCCCTTTATGCTGGTAGGGCAGTTAAAGGCGCTGATGAAGCGAAGCCCCCATAAAAACCGCTTTATCATCAATGTCTCCTCCGTGGAGGGAAGGTTCCACACCCGCAAAAAGCTGTCCCGGCATGTGCATACCAATATGGCCAAGGCTTCCCTCAACATGATGACGCATTCCCTCAGTATGGAATATGAAAAGGACAGGATTTTTATCTACAGCGTGGACCCCGGATGGGTGTCAAATCAATTCCCGGAAGGGTATCGCGCAAGCCGGGATTTTGAGGGGTATCTGACCTTCGCGGACGCCGCGTCCAGAATCTGTTATCCTATCTATTCCAAGCTGACGGAGGAATGCATCCGCGATGCCGGGGCATTATGGAAAGACTATCATATTATGGAGTACTGAGGCATGAGAATATTTACCGGAAAAAACTTAGAATACACGGCGGACCAAGCCGTGAAGGAAGGCTTTGTTTTCCGCATAAACGGACAAAACTGTAAGCTTATGGCATACCGCGGGAATGCGGCGGATGTTGTTATTCCCGCTTATATCAACGGGAAGCCTGTCCGTCAGATTCGGACAGGGGCGTTTGCAGGGAAGGGGCTTCAGAGCGTCCGGCTGCCGGATACCCTGCGCGTGATATGGAAGGACGCCTTTGCGCACAACCCGCTTACAAACATCACACTTCCCGGAAATATCCGTCAGGTGGCAGATGGCGCTTTCTCAGACTGCCCACAGTTAAGGGAAGTAACTATCGGCACCTATATTCCGACCGGTATTGAAACGCGCACCGTGGATATTTCCTGTCATGCCTTTGAGCGGACGCCCTACATCACGGCAAAGCAGTTTATCATTCTGGACAAAATGCTGCTCCGAATCAACCTGAGAGCAGAGCAATTTCTGGAAATACCCGAGGGAATCCGGGAAATCAAGGCGGATGCGTGCGGCGCGGCTTGGAATTACAGCGTTACGGAAATCGGGCTTCCCGTTTCGGTGAACCGGATTGGCGCCCGCGCCTTTGCGAATTTGGGTTCTCTTAAGGACGTCCTCTTGGAAAAGGGGAAAGCCGGCGAATATTGTCTTACGCTTGGCGAGGACGCATTCGGACGCTTTGAACGCTTTTCCTTCGGGTGGTGTCGCCTCAATCATTTTTTATGGAACCTGTACAGACGGACCATTATCGGAGACAGCCGGCAGGAAAGCGGCCGGATTACATTTAATAACAACGGTGCGGGGTATAAGGGCATCCTCTCTCAATACGGAACCATTGAAGTTTACGTGCCCTTGTCCTGCTATACGCAATTCTGGAAACGAATGCGGGTGATTTTCACAAATGGGAAATTTGCCTTATCCTTGGCATGGAAAGAATATCAGCAGCTGTTTCGGGAAACGAAATCGCTGTATGACCGCATAGAGATGGCGGTGTGCATGATTCAAATCACTTCCGCAAGGGCAGTCCCCGAACAGACCTGCTTTTTGGCGGAGCATATCAACAGGGCGGTGAAGTATGCCCTTGAAAAGAACCAAAAAGAACGGCTGATGCTTTACCGGGCAATACAAATCCTACAGCCGGAGCAGGGGGGGCATGCGCAAAAGGCAAGGCGGCTTGCGGAAAGGTACGGGAATGAGGCGGCACGGTATCTCTTGGAGGTGTTGGGATAGTCGAATATCCCCGCATTGACGGACGGATTCAAAATTGTTATACTGAACTTGTCGGTGGTCTATGTTTAAGATGTTCTCCTGCTAAGAGAAAGAAGCAGGTATTCCCTGCCCGGCGTACACAGTAGTCTAATGGCAAGGCGCCTTCTCCTCAGGAAGGAGACTGTGGTTCGATTCCACACTGTGTATTTTGGTTCTACCACTGCTTTTTCCTACAAAAATTCATTGATTATTCTTTTTTATTCCGTATAATATACCTATATGAACAATAATAACTAATAATACTATGAAAACGGTCTGTTGTTACAACAACCATAAATATTGAATAAAGGATTATTTTATCTATGAAACGATTTAGAAAAGGAACAAGCCTCTTAGCTTTGCTTCTCTGCCATATCATTCTTGCGGCAACCACCCTTACCGCATACGCGACAGACTACGCGGAGGAGCGGGAGGAGCGCAAATCCCTCCCCATACAGTCCAACGACATTAAAAACTGGCCCGAGGGTCCCGCAATCGGTGCGGAATCCGCTATTCTTATGGAGATGAATACACACACCATCCTGTATTCCAAGAACATCCATGAGAAGATGTATCCTGCCAGCACAACGAAAATCCTGACCTGTCTGCTTGCGATGCAGAATTGCAGTCTTGACGAGGATATTACCTTTTCCTACGAGTCCATCTACAGTGTTCCCACCGACGGCTCCAAGCTTGGCGGCGTTGACGAGGGGGATACCATGAATCTGGAAAACGCACTCTATGCCGTGCTTGTCGAATCCGCCAATGATGTCGCAAATGCGGTCGGAGAACATGTCGCGCAACGTCTCGGCAAGGAAAAAAGTGAAGCGGCCTTTGCCGCGCTTATGAATGAAAAGGCCAAGAGCCTTGGCTGTACGGACTCGCATTTTGTGAACGCGTGCGGCCTTTTTGATGAGAACCACTACACGAGCGCCTACGATTTGGCGCTGATCGGATGTGAGTTTTTTAATAACGAGCTGCTCTGCAAGATGGCCTCCACTCCGCGCTATCATTTCAAATTGAAGGAAGAGGATGAGGAGGATGCTTGGATTTCCTCCAAAAACCAATTATACAAGGGAAAGCCCTACGAATATGAATATCTGCTGGGCAGCAAGACGGGTTATGTCTCTCAGTCACGCCAGACGCTTGTCTCCGCCGCCGAGAAAAACGGCATGAAGCTTGTGTGTGTGATCCTTTGCGAGGACACCCCGTATCAGTTTGAGGACACCGTCACGCTATTTCAGTACGGCTTTGAGAATTTCACAAGACTCTCTATCAGTGATAATGAGACAAAATACAAGATTAACAGCATGGATTCGTTTGACACGAACAGCGACCTTTTCGGAGATTCGACGCCCTTAATCTCCATGGAAGATGACAGATATGTCATATTGCCAAATACCGCTGAGTTCTCGGATATGGAATCGGTGCTGACCTATCACGATTCCGGAGCGGATAACGATTCCAATCTGATTGCCACGGTGGATTACAGCTTCTCCGGTGTGCCGGTCGGAAGTTGCGGCATTATCTTCTCCAGAAGTGATATGCCGGTGTTTCGCTTCTCATCCGAGGGCAACACAGCCTATTCCGAAAACGGCGACGCCCTGCTCTCGCCTGCAACTGACAGCAATTCCGGCAAACAGGCGGTTATTTTCATCAATGTAAAAAGGGTAATTCTCGGAGTCGTTGTTGTGGCGGGAGTCGCCATTGTTACAGTTATCATCATCTCCACCATCAAC
>CAMWYL010000204.1 GCA_947178465.1 uncultured Lachnospiraceae bacterium
CTTTATCTCATTGCCGTCCTTATCTACAAACAGAAGCTCCTCACCGGCTTCCTCTTCCGTCTCTGTTGCTTCCTCCGTCTCTGTCTCGGTCTGCTCTTCCGTCTCCTCAGCCTCAGCGTCTTCCGTCTGCTCCTCTGTTTCTGCCTCTGTCTGCTCTTCGCCTTCCGTCTCTGTCTTCTCTTCGCTTTCTGTCTCTGTGCTTTCCGCCTCCGTCTTCTCTACGACTTCCGCCTCTACGCTTTCCTTCTCCGTTGCGCTCTCAGCCTGCTCGGATGACTCCTCAGAAGCCGCACTCTCCGAAACCTCTGCCGGTGTCTGCTCGGTTGCATATACAAAGCTCATATTCGAGCAGATCAACGCCGCAGACATCAATGATGCCAGCATCAATTTCCCACTTTTTCTCCTCATTGTAACTCTCCTCCATTTCTTTAATATGTAACATTAATTACGGTTCCGATTTTGTATTGCTCTCTAACACCACATATACGGTAATCCATATAATGGCAAGACCAATCAATCCAATAATACTGATCACGAGTCCGCCTATGCTCCCCAGGGAACCAATGCGGAACACCGTGTCGCCTCGGTTTACCACCCACAGACTCTCCTCTGTCGTGACGATTCTGTCCGGCTCCAATGCCTCCACCGCCGCAAGATTACAGTTCACCTTATCGTCCTGCGTGCTCACCACGATTTGATCGGGTGTCCTTTCTATTTGTATCGGCACAATCTCAGGATTTGGCAAGCTCTCCGATGAAATTCCCATCGCCTCGTCCAGAAACCGCCGCAGATCCGCATTATGCGTCGTCAGGTAATAATAGACCAGATTAAATCCCATAAAAGTAACATTCGGATCGCTGTTTTGCCCCAAATAGGTCAAATGGCTCTTATTGTCATATGCGGATTCCTTCAGAACCCGGTCGCAGCCGGAAATATATACCGTATCCCAGACCGCATAGCCGCCTCCCTTAAAGTCCAGCTTGAATTCATTGCCGTTATCATTGCTCAGTACCGGAAATATCTCCGTAAACTGTACAAACTGCGCATACACATCCATGAACTCATTCTTTCCGGACAAGCGGTTGATCGGAATATGCTGCATATCAATATAAATGTCCACGCCCTTACCCGAAAGCTCCTTGAGCATGTTCTCAGCTTTTTCTTTATCTCTGTAGGTAAAACCGGACAGGTACAGCTTCCTGTACTGCTCCAGCTCCTCTATCGTATAATCCTCAATCACATCGCTTCTTCCCCATCCGAACGAAGGATAGATATAAGCGATTTGCGAGGCATAGGAACCAATTGCGAGGTTCTCATAATCCGTAATCACACCATATGTACCGTTGATGGCTGCGGCCTTCAATACGACCGCCTTATCGTTCTCCGCCACCGTCGCATATCCGTTGCGCCCCGCGTACTGAAGCATCACCTCATAATCCCCCGCGGAAGGTATCAGTTCCCGCAGAATAACCACTACGTCATTTCCATAGAGGCGCAGACGGTCAAACACATAGTCATAAAATCCATCCGCAAAAGCCTCATTGACATGCATCAGATTCCGCACCGTCAACGCGTTTTCCAAATCCCAACCGGACATGGAGTCAATGTCTCTGACAGCAAAATACCACTGCGGGAAGGCACCCAGCGCCGCCATATCAATCAATGCCACCCGGCTATCCGTATAGGCAGCCGCTTCCTCAAGCAGGTACTCATGTACCTTTGCCTCCTCGCTCGCAATCACACTGCCTGTATTGCGTGTAAACACATTCCCCGAAAACCCGGATCCTACCAGCACCGCAAGCATCAATACAAGAAAAATCAATCGCAGCCGCTTCCAACAAAGCAGCGTAATCATACAAATCACAAGGCAGACCATCACATACCAGTTGGTCTTGCGCAGCGCGGCGGTCGGTATCAGCCGCACGACAGGCTCCATAACATCAAAGGATAGCAACAGACCGATTGCCGTCAGCAAAAATCCCGCGCACCGGCTCCTGTCCGCTGTTATCAGCCCGACAATCGCAATCACCAATATCGGGATTCCGACGAAAGCACCCGTAGGCTCCTGCTGTGTATATGTACCGGACAGCATCCCCCCGGATATTGCCGGATACAGGAAATATCCCATTGCCGCAAAAACAAACAGCAAATCGGCTGCGGCGGCACATTCAAACCGCCACGATTTATTGGCAATACCATAAACAATCAGATAAATCAATACCACGATGCCGACAACAATCGACAGCACGTACTGGGTTGCAATCAAAACTCCAAACAATATGGAAAGCGGAATAATCTGCCATCTGCGATTCCACTTTACCAGATCGTGAAGCACAAACAGCAACAGCGGCAACAGGAAAAATCCCATGTTCAAATCAAGCCGCCCCTGCATCACCACCATATCAAGGGTAGACGGCAGAAACAAAAACGCGATTCCCGTAAGAAAAGCAGCTGTCATTTTATGTTGTCGGATGCCAAACAGGAAAAATCCCATCTGGGATATAAAAACCAATCCGCCATAAAACAGACAAATACCGACGTGTACATCCACACGGAATATCTGCATCAGTTCATTGACCAGCACATAACTCAAAGGAGAGGAATAGCGGAAAATCTCATATCCGTTATACCAGCGCTCTGTATATAGGAAGGAACTCCTTCCCTCCCGCATGACTTCGCCGACCAAATCCAGCTTATATAATTGTTCATACAGGTCGCTTCCCTGTAAATGCAGTCCGGTTTGCAATAAGACATACGCAACGCACACAGCCGCACATGCGGAACACGCAATCGCCACAATACATCTTAGCAGCCCCTGCAGCCAATCCTTCTTCCCTATGCTGTTCAATTCCTCTTTATTCCTCTTATGAATATCTACTGAATATCTACCTATACACTCTCTTGCACCCTTATAATATCACATTTTGAGCGTGCAAACAACCAATTTATCCATTAAGATTCTCCAAATCCTACCTGGAAAAAAGAGCTAATTTTTGTGCATTCTGTCAAAATTGTAGTTTCAGGAATTTTTTTCCACAAGATATTGATTGACAATCTTCTCTATGGTTTCCCTTGATATCGGATAATGAAATTCTTTGATGATTTGGTCTACGGTATAGCCGCGGTCCGTCAGATGCCGGATCGCGCCGCCGTAAGCAAAATCCTTTGTGAAATTGGACAATGCCTCCTCAAAGTATCCTTCTCCCATTTCCATTACCTCACTTTCCCGCTGCACAACCGGGAATTTCATGGCAAACATCAATAACAATCGTTATCAATATTTGCCATGAACATATGTCCTTATTTAATCACGATATTTTCCCAAGAATCCGAGGGAACAAGCGCGATATACGTTTTTCCGGTGTTAATCTGCAGCAGCTCGCCGGTTGCCTTGTCAATATAGATGGTCGGCAAATTTTCTCCAAGCTTTGCCCATACCACCTCGATTACATTTCCATTCGTAATATAATATCCGGAACGCCCGATGTCAATCGCGTTGTAAATCAGATATCCGTTCTGATCAAGCTGTGCGAAGGTGGTATCCTGTATCAACAGGTTCTTAAAGGTCAGTGGCGCGTTGTTATGCAACGGGTCAACATGCGCCTTTCCATATTCATAATAATCATATGTCCCTGTCTCGGCATTATACACCAGCGTGGACTGATTATGCGGGAACGGCAGCGCTATCTGCGTGCATGTCCGCGCACCGGGATGTCCGGATAAGTCTCTCTCCACATCGGAAAAGACAAAATGCTGCCCGGGATAAAATTCATTGTACTCTCTGCTATAGCCCGCCCGCAGAAATCTTTTGCTCAGCTCTCCCGTGCAGATATACTCCGTAAATTCTCTGGGTTTCCCGTTCTGTATACGGGAAAAGCCCGCGTTCAGATTGGCGGAATAATCCTTTGCAAGCCAATCATTAATATAATAGGGACCTCCGTCATGGCATAAAACGGCATTCCACTCCGCCGCAAGCATGATATTCGTCGGTCTTGCGCTCCGGATGCTTCCAAACTGCGTGATCTTGTCCCAATCCTTGACAATCGCCATCAGACGCGTGATACGTCCGTTTGCGGTGCTGTTCATCATCTCGTACACCACATCCGCTTCCGTCAAGCCAAAATGAGGAAGCGCTATCTTCTCATTATCGACCATGATCGCCACCGGCCGCTGCCGTTGCAGACCGATGTCTATCCACTCATTGGTCAGCTCACTGCGGTACATATTCTCATGGGGCGCTTCCTGTGTCTCCTCAGCCGCCATGGCGGTTCCGCCGAAAAGCATCGTTGTAATTGCGGTCAAGGCCACCGCCCGCGCCAGTATGGATTTGGGGGTTCTGTTCCTGTTTCTCATAAATCGTGTCCTTTCTCTATGATTATAATTATCTGTTATCTTAAATTCATTTTTACACAAATGAACAAATATTTCAACACCTTTACGCAAATGTTACAAAAAATTAACATCAGGAAAAATCTACCGGTAAAAATACATTTGCTTCCTGTAACGGTACTTCAAATTCCGTTTGCTTTATGATACAATCTGTCATGGAAACAATCATTTTGATGCAATATCAGCAATCTCTGTCGGATAATATTTTGATTTATAAGCGAGGAGGTTATTATGCAACAGGTTACGGAACAACAAATTCAGGCCATGGCCCCAAACGCTGCCGCCGTGGCAAATGGCAGGAAAATATCCCAAAAAGGCGGATTCGTACGATTGGAACGCTCTGCGGACGACACCTTTTACCTGGGAGAATGTACGGGCAGCGGGAAAAGCAATTACATCACTACCGTAGATTTTATAGCGCCTGATAACCCGGTATGCCGGTGCTCCTGTCCCAGCCGCCAGTTTCCCTGCAAACATGGTCTTGCTCTTCTCTATGAAATTCTTGCGAAGAAAAGCTTCGGCACATGCGAAATTCCGGAAGATATATTAAAGAAAAGGGAAAAGAAGCAGGCACGGGAAACAAAGAACACTGCGGACGAGGTGACGTGCGAAGACCCGGAAGCAGCAGCCCGGAAGAAGGCGTCCGCCGCTAAGAGCGCAAAAGCCGCCAAAACCAAAAAATTGAAAAAACAATTGGAGGGGCTTGATTTGGCAGCCAAACTGATACGGGATTTGACCCGTGCAGGCCTCGGCACTATAGGAGGCGCGGTGCTGAAAAATTATGAACAGCTGGCAAAACAGCTTGGAGACTATTACCTTCCCGGACCTCAGCGTCTGCTGAACGGACTGATATTGGAAATTGCCGCTTTCCAGAAGGACGGCAGAGAAGAACATTATGAGAACGCTATTGCTGTTCTGGAGAAATTCCGGACATTGGTCAAAAAATCGCAGCAATATCTGTCAGATAAGCTGGAACAGGGGGATGTGGAACAGGATGACTCTGTACTCTACGAAGAACTGGGCGGCATCTGGAAGCTTTCCGAGCTGGAAGCCTTGGGAAGAGGAAAGGCAGATGCGAATTTGATACAACTGTCCTTTTGGGTAAATTACGATGCTGCCGGAAAGGAATACATAGATACCGGATGCTGGGCGGATTTGGCGTCCGGGGAGGTATACGTCACACGCAACTACCGTCCGGTCAAAGCCTTGAAATATGTAAAACAGGAAGATACCGTTTTTGGCGTGGCATGTGTTCCCCTGGCGGTATGCTATCCGGGAGAGGGGAATCTGCGTGTCCGTTGGGACAGCGCCAGACTTCGCCCTGTGGAGAAGGAGGATTTGCGGAAGCTTCACGCTCTGTCGGGAACTTCCCTCTCCGCAGAGGCGAAGGCAGCCAAGAATCTGCTCAAAAACGCGCTTGCCGAGCCCCTGTATATACGTCTCATTTCTTTTGCGCAGCTGGGAAAAACCCCGGATGGTTTTGCCCTAAAGACCGAAGAAGGGGAGACCATTGCTCTGGGGGATGCGCCGGGAATGGAGCCCTCGACGGACAGACTTGCTCTGCTGCCGGATGAAGGTTTATTACGGCATCAGGTATTGTTGGGGGCCTTTTATTATGACAGCGAAGCCGGACGCCTGAAAATGCAGCCTCTCAGCATCATAACAGAGGATGACGTGGTGCGTCTGCTGTACTGATCATCCGTATTATCAGAGGAGGGAAAATAGTGTGGAAAGAACTTCTAAAGCTCACGCCAGTGGGCGTTTCGCTAAGAAGTTCTAAGTTCCACACTGAAGAACGC
>CAMWYL010000205.1 GCA_947178465.1 uncultured Lachnospiraceae bacterium
GTAAAGCCAGAGACAAAGCTGGTGCATATCGGGTTCGGGACAATGAACGGGAAGGACGGCAAGCCCTTTAAGACCCGTGACGGCGGCGTGATGCGCCTTGAGAACCTGATTCGGGAAGTCAATGATGAAATGCTGCGCAAGATTATGGAAAACCGCGAGGTGGAGGATGAAGAGGCAGAGCAGACCGCGAAGACGGTAGCGTTTGCGGCGTTAAAATACGGGGATTTGTCAAATCAGGCAAGCAAGGACTATATTTTTGACATTGACCGCTTTACCTCCTCCGAGGGGGATACCGGCCCGTATATCCTGTATACCATCGTGCGCATCAAGTCCATTCTTGCGAAATATATCAAGAGCGGTGGCGATTTGCAGCAGGCGGCTTCCCACATTGCCGCACCGTCCGGCGAGAGTGAGAAGCAGCTGATGATGGCGCTTGCAAAATACAACGCGTGCATTGAGGCCGCGGCGGAGGAGTATGCGCCGCATAAGATATGCGCATATATTTATGATTTGGCGAATGCGTTCAATCGATTCTATCATGAGACCAAAATCCTTACGGAGGAGGATGTGGAAAAGAGGGACGGCTGGATTGCGCTTCTGATGCTTACAAGGGATGTGCTTGAGACGGCGATTGACCTGCTTGGCTTCTCCGCGCCGGAGCGCATGTAGAAAAAGGAGTATATAAGACAAAACAGATGCAGCCTCTGACAGAACCGACATCAGAGGCTGCTTTTTTGTGTTATTAAAATTTACTCCAGATTCAGACGTTTTGTCATCATATGCAGATTTACAAAGTACATGGCGACTGCAATGGCAACGGAGGTAAGCAGGGTGAAAATCGCATTTGGCCCGAATACACTCATCATTGTAAGCTCATTTCCATACTCGGCCGCTGAGATAATATGGGCAAAGGTCGGAAGGATGCTGAGGTATGCAATCATGTTCTGTACAATGTTAAGTACAAAGTACGCAAGAATTGCGCCGAGAATACGGTGCTTGGCATATAGCTGTCCGAGACTGATGCAGCCGAAAAGCTTGAAGATACCGGCTACGCATTCGATTACGATCATCAGCAGCATCCACAGCATATATTCCCCAAAGCTCATTCCCCAATAGATAATCATAAGGTCATTCATTCCCCCGAATACCTCGGACAGAGCTTCCTGCATGGTATAGCCGAAGTCCCCCACATTGAGAAAATGGGATGTCCCTACGAGGACGATTACGACAATGGTAATGACAACACCGGCAAGAACCAGCAGATAGCTCAGAACGGCAGTGATCGTCTTGGCAGCCAGAAGCTGTACCGTGGAAACCGGCAGTGTATGTGTCAGATATCCCTGATCGGTGTAGCACGTCTTGTAAAAACGGACGGCAATAATGACCGTGATACCGATAATGCAGCCGATAAGGCCGAAATAATACAGAAGGAACGAAAACATCGCGGTGAGCATCGAAAAGCCGACGAGAACATCGTCATACTCCGGATTAATGGTCAGCATGATACCACAGGTTAAAAGCGTGGTGCCCGCGAGGATGCAGAGCATGATAATCAGCGGAGTGCGCATCCCCCTCCACTCATATTTCATTAATTTACCTAACATGCGTACACCTCCCTGAAATAAGCGTCAACGGATTTCCCCGTTTGGCTTCGGATGGAGTCAACGGATGCATGCAGCATCAGCGACCCGTTTTTCATAAAAATAACATCATCAAGAACATTTTCGATATCCGAAATCAAATGCGTTGAGAGCAATATGGTGGCATTCGGATTATAATTGGAAATAATGGCGCGCAGAATATAGTCCCGCGCCGCAGGGTCAACGCCCGCAATCGGCTCATCCAGAATATATAAATCCGCCTCCCTGCTCATAACGAGAATCAGCTGCACCTTCTCCTTGGTACCCTTTGAGAGTGTCTTCAGCCTTGCGTTCAGGTCGATGCCGAGTGCGCCAAGCATATAGTATGCTTTTTCCTTGGAAAAATTAGTATAAAAATCACAAAAGTAGTCGATCATCTGGCAGACCTTCATCGAATTATCCAGATAGGTTCGCTCGGGAAGATAGGAGATGACCATCTTGGTCTCAGGTCCGGGAACCATACCGTTGATATAAACTGCTCCGCTTGTAGGTGCCAAAAGGCCGTTTACCATTTTGATGAGTGTTGACTTGCCACAGCCGTTGGGTCCAAGCAGTCCGATGATGCGGCCCCGCGGAATGGAAAAGCTCATGTGGTATACCGCCATGTAACTCCCGGCGCCGGGATAGCGCTTGCAGAGATCGTTGACCTGCAGAAGCGGCATTACGGTCATGGAATTATTCTCGGGCATACCGGTCTGATTGATAGTGTTTTGCTCGTTCAATGTTCTTCCTCCTCTCATATAAGAAACGTTTTATTGAGTCAGTGCGTCGGAACGCGGTTGATTTTCATTGATCAGCTGTAAGATTTCTTCGCTGCTGTATCCAAGCTCGCGCATATTTGCAAAAAATGCCTTGATTTCCGCGATTGCGATTTCACGCTTTGTACCTTGTATCATTTGTGTGTCTTCCGTTACCATACGTCCACTGCTCCTTTGTGTGATAATAAGTCCGCTGTGTTCGAGTTCTGAAAGCGCGCGCTGCATTGTGTTGGGATTAACACTTGCTTCTGCGGCCAGCTCCCGAACGCTCGGAAGTCGTTCGCCCGGCTGATAGATGCCACAGATAATGCGGGTCTGTATCTTCTCCAAAATCTGTGAGTAAATCGGGCGGTCAGAATTCAATTCCCAAGCCATATAAACTGCTCCTTTCCTAAAATTTCTTTGGGGCAAAACTGTATCAAATGATTAATACAATAATACATTAATACGGTTTCATGGGAATGTCAAGATAAATTTTATAATAAAAGTTTAAAAACAATGAATGAACATTCGCCGCATTGTCGCGACTTATGAATGGACATGGCGGAAGGAATACGATATAATATTTGTATTATGAAAGGTTCAGAAGAAATGAGGATTTGAACGGATGAAAAAATTATTTGCGGTTTTATTGACAACAACCTTGATTTTGACGGGATGCAGCGACATAACGGAAAAAAGAGCGTTGGCACGTCCTTCGGAAAATGTGCCTGTGGAAGTCGGGAAAAATGAGGCGCAGCCGGATAAGACAGAGTTGGAGACAGAGAAATCTACGGAAGCAATGACGCCGGAGGATGAAAACCCATTTCCGTGCAGCTATACGGTGCCGGAGGGCTGGGTAGTGGCCGAGGAAGCCTCTACAGCCGAGAAAATCTTTTTTGTCAAGGAAGGGCATGAGAACGACGAGATGCCGGACAATATTTCCATTGAGATAGGGAAAAACAGATATAAAGCGGATGAGCACGAACGGTTCAGGCAGGCAATCCTGCAGCAGCTTTTAATGCAGCTGCAGGGCGTTTCCGCAGAGCTGAACGGAGACGGCACCTATACGGATCAGGACTATATTCTTTATACTTTTACAATAAAGCAGGAGAATATGGTGTTCGTGCAATATTATATTGTGGATGATTATCGTTACTGCCTGATCTATCTGACGAATTATACGGGTGAGGAAAACGCTAATGAGGCGGCGCGGGCTTTGGTGGACAGCTTCGTCTGGTCGGATTCAGAGCGGTAATACACAAAATATTTTACAATCAACCATGAGGAGAGGCATAAAGATGAGAATTCAAATATATTCAGTGATAATGCCAGTCGTAATAGGACTACAGCTAAGCATTTGCGCACAGATGCCTGCGCAGACAGTCGTGTATGCGGAAACGGACAGTGTTGTATGGAGGCAGGAGACAACGAATAAAGAGGAGACAGGGCCGGAAACCGTACCTCAATCCACAACCTTGGAGACAGAGGACTTGGAGGATTCGCCGGAAATCCTGAACTTTGTCGATGCATTCGGAGAAAGCTATCAGGTGGAGATTAATCCGAGAATTAAAAAGCATGATTATGAATTCGGGGCTTTTTGGCGTGATGGAATGAAGCTGTCATATGAAGGGGATGTGCGCTACACCTATCGTCTTGGTGTCGATGTGTCTTATCATCAAGGTGTTATTGACTGGGATAAGGTAAAGGCGGACGGATATGATTTTGCGTTTCTCAGGATAGGATACCGGGGCTACGGACAAAGCGGAACCATCAATTTGGACAAGCAGTTTATCAGAAATATAAAGAATGCGCAGCAGGCAGGCTTGGAGGTTGGGGTATATTTCTTCTCGCAGGCGGTCAATGAGCAGGAGGCGGCTGAGGAGGCGGATTTTGTTCTGGCGCAGCTAAAGGGATATGAGCTTCAGCTTCCGGTGGTCTATGACCCTGAGAGCATTTTGCATGCAAAGGCCAGAACCGATAACGTGACGGGAGAACAGTTTACGAAAAACACGATTGTTTTTTGTGAGAAAATGAAGGAAGCCGGATATGAGCCGATGATATACAGCAATATGCGGTGGGAGGCATATCAGTTTGATTTGGAGGCACTGTCGGAGTATCCGATTTGGTATGCCGATTATGAGCCGTTCCCGCAGACGCCGTATCATTTCAGATTTTGGCAGTATACCAATGAGGGGAGCGTCAGCGGTATTAAAGGAGCGGTTGATTTGAACATTGAGTTGATTCCGATCGAATAAGTATTCATATTGTATTTGGCCGAAGCCTGTGGTCTGATTCCACATTGACAGGCAACGGACAAGCCGGTATAGTTGAGACATAATAATATTGACAATACACAAATATAAACAGAAAGGTGGCTCAAAGCATATGTGGATTTGTATTCGCGTTGCGCGCATCCGCTAATAAAAGGCGGTAGGAAAGCAGATATATAGTCTCATGGAAATGAGGATTTCCAAGCTATAGTATGCTATAGCTTGCTATAGTATGCTATGGTATGCGATAGGAAGCTGCGACGGCGTAAAGCATTTGAGAACGCGGACTGTCGGGCTTGCGCTTTTGCGTGCGAATACAAGCAATCATATGTTGACAGGCAGAGTATGGATTTCATATTCTGTCTCTGTTTGCTTGTTGCATGAACTTAGCAGGAAATTCTCTTTTCGGGAGAGTATCCTGCCTTTTTATTTGCCTTTTTCCCTGGAAATCATAAAAAACAGCGCAAAGAGCTTTTCGGAAACATCCGAAAGCAGGCGCGGAAATGAGGGCTATTATGCAAAAAGGCAAAAACCGGTACATGAGGACACATAAAACGCAGCTGTCCGATGCGCAGAACTTTATAACAGACAAAAAACTGATTCAACGAATTATCCGCTTGGGCGGAATCGACAAGGAGGACACCGTCATTGAAATCGGTACGGGAAAGGGGCACCTGACGGAGGAGCTGTGCCGCAGGGGCGGATTTGTTTACTCCATCGAGCTTGACCGGAAGCTGTATGAGAGCACCTGCGGGAAGCTGTCGCAGCTTTCCAACCTGAAGCTGATTCACAAGGATTTTTTACGGTATGCACTACCCGAAGAGGGAGCATATAAGGTGTTTTCCAATATTCCGTATTTTATTACGACCCCGATTATCGAGAAGCTGACAAACGCGCCGAATCCGGCTACGGACATCTGGCTGATTATGGAAAAGGGTGCGGCCAAACGGTTCCTCGGGATAGGAAAGGAAACAGAGAAATCCCTGCTCCTCAAGGTGCATTGGGAGCCGGAGATACGGTATTATTTCCGACGGGAGGACTTTCACCCGATGCCGTCGGTGGACTCGGTTCTGGTGCATTTTTCGAGAAAGGAGGTACCTGATTTGACCGGAAAAGAATACGCCGCCTTCCAAGGGTTTGTCAAAAACGGAATGAAGTACGGCATTTGCGGGAGGCAGGGGATGCTCACAAAACATCAGGCTGCCGTCGCGCTAAAGCGGGCGGGACTGCCACAGGCACATCGGGACGGCGTTACGCTGTATATTCAGTGGCTTTGTTTATTCCGATGTTGGCAGTACGGAAGATAATGTTATAACGAATGGAAATGCGCTACACAAGCAGGTAGAGCAGCGTCCCCACAACGCCGGAGCCGAGAATAATCTTGATTGCGCCAAGCTTATATTTGCGCAACAGGAACAGGCACACGAAAAACAGTCCGATTTCGATTGCCTTGAGGTTATCCAAATGAAAGTCCACCTGCTCGTTCTTGAAAACGGCGAGTGTGAGGATGGACAGTCCTGCGC
>CAMWYL010000206.1 GCA_947178465.1 uncultured Lachnospiraceae bacterium
GTTTACCATACTGCTTGTTATTGTGGGGCATACAATAGATAATGGGATAGCGAGGGGCGTTATATTTTCTTTCCATATGCCTTTATTTTTCATTTTGAGCTGTATGACCCGGAGATATTCTGTTGATTCCTCGCAATTCTTACGGAAAGTCAAAAAGTCATTTATTCATCTGATAGTACCTGCCATAGTGATATATTTATTACGAACTATGGTGAATATGGTACATTATTATTCAAATTTTAGTTCCCTTGATTATTGTAAAAATTATATTGCGGACAGATTATTAACTGTATTGTTTTCAAGTGGGGTTGCATTGAGTGTAGGTGACAAAAAAATTGAGGCAATTAAAACGCTTTGGTTTTTGGTAGCTTTATTTTTGGGAAGGACACTTCTGGATTTCCTTCATCTGAAAATACAAGGGAAAATGCTTGCAGTTACATGTATTGCTCTATCGGCAATCGGGGTCCTTTGGAGTAAAATACAATGGCTTCCGTTTTCTTTTGATATTGTGCTCGCGATTATGCCCCTTCTTTTTATGGGAGGCGTTTTAAGGAAGCTTCAAATGGAAAAAAGAGTATGGTTGAAAGTGGGAATTTACCTCGCTGTGTGGGGAATTACTTTTGCGAGTACCTATTTTGCTACCGGAAACTATATGGAATTAGCTGCCCGTCGGTATCCGTTATATCCTCTATGTTTTATCACGGCAATCACGGGAACCTTGGCAGTGTCAGAACTGAGTATAGCGGGTATGAAAGCTCCACAAATAATCAGAGCATTCCTATTCCTTGGAAGAAATTCCATGTACTTGTATTGCGTTCATGAGATGGATTATATATGGGCAGTATTTTGGAATATTGGGAACGATAAGTGGATTTTCGTAATACTTAGAGTAATTATGGATATTGTTGTTTTCATGGCGGTGATGGGGATTATAGGTTGTGTTAGGAAATTAAAGGCGAGGCGGGCTGATTACGTACCAATCAAAACCTGTACGGGAGTAAAAAAGTGACCATGCCAAAGCCCGAGCTGTATATGATATTTACGGGAGAGAGAAAGGATATTCCTGATACGATATCCCTTTCAAAGGATTTTTTTGACGGAGAAAAGATTGCCATTGATGCGGTAGTAAAGGAAACAGTCTCCCGAAGATGAGGTACACATTAGCCTTGACAACGAAGAGGAATATGCGGAAATAGAGAAAAACCCGGCTGTTTTTCCAGACTGCAGGGTTCATTCGGAAATAATGTACAAATTTAGAAATATTTTACTTGATGTATAGTCTGTTTTTGTGTAAAATGATTTTTATGTGATAAGAAATGTAAAGCAGCGGTTGTTGTAATTTGAATTTAGGAGGAAATTTCAAGGATGAATTTATTATTGACAGAAGGCGCGCAGGCGGTAGGAGAGAATGCGGATGCGGTCGCAGCAGGACAGGGCGCCGGCAGTATTCTCTACATGGTATTGATGGTAGTATTTTGGATCGGGCTTTTATATTTTATAATGATACGTCCGCAGAAGAAGGAGCAGAAGAAGAAGGCTGCATTGATTAATTCCATAGAGGTTGGCGACAGCGTACTTACGACAAGCGGATTTTACGGTGTCGTAATTGATGTAACGGAGGAAGATGTTATCGTCGAGTTTGGAAACAATAAAAACTGCCGTATTCCCATGAAAAAGGGAGCGATAGATCAGGTAGAGAAGCCTGATGCGGAATAGTAAGGAATGAAGTGCGGGCCGGAGGGCTTGCACTTTTTGCTTTGAAATTTTAATCTGTAAGTATCTGTATGCTGAATTTTCTTCGTTTCTGTTGAAATTTTTCCCTGAATGTAATATGATTGAATATGTGTATAATTATTCAGCAGGTATCAAAAATGCCGAATAACCGTTACACAATGTGGTTTTTAGAAATATTACAAGCTGAGAAAGGGGCATGTCATAAAATGAATTTAAATATTGTATGTATACCCGGCGATGGAATCGGGCCGGAAATTGTCGCAGAGGCAAAAAAGGTCTTGGATAAGGTTGCTCAGAAATATAATCACAGCATTACCTATAAGGATATCCTGATGGGAGGCGCTTCTATTGACGCATGCGGAGAACCGCTCACGGAGGAGGCGATTGCGACGGCAAAGGCGGCGGATGCCGTGCTCATGGGTTCTATCGGGGGAAATACCTCCACCTCTCCCTGGTATAAGCTGCCGCCGCATTTGAGACCGGAGGCAGGGCTTTTGAAGCTGAGAAAGTCCCTGAACCTGTTCGCAAATCTCAGACCGGCATATCTGTATGAGGAATTAAAGGCAGCCTGCCCGTTGAGGGATGATATTATCGGCAGCGGCTTTGATATGATGATCATGCGTGAGCTGACAGGCGGGCTTTATTTCGGGGAACGCAGCACGAAGGAAGTTGACGGCGTACTTACTGCGATAGACACGCTTACTTATAATGAAAATGAGATACGCCGCATTGCCATTAAGGGTTTTGAGATTGCAATGAAGCGCCGCAAAAAGGTGACAAGTGTTGATAAGGCAAATGTGCTGGATTCGTCAAGATTATGGAGAAAAATCGTCGAGGAGGTTGCCAAGGACTATCCGGAGGTTACGCTGGAGCATATGCTGGTTGACAACTGTGCAATGCAGCTCGTTAAAGATCCGAAGCAGTTTGATGTTATCCTGACAGAGAACATGTTTGGTGATATTTTGTCAGACGAGGCAAGCATGGTTACCGGCTCTATCGGAATGCTTTCGTCAGCGAGCCTAAACGATACCAAGTTCGGGCTGTATGAGCCGAGTGGCGGTTCCGCGCCCGATATTGCGGGAAAAGGAATTGCAAACCCGATTGCGACCATTCTGAGCGCGGCAATGATGCTGCGGTATTCGTTTGACTTGGACTGCGAGGCGGACGCAATCGAGGCTGCGGTTAAGAAGGTTCTCGAGGAGGGCTACCGGACGATTGACATTATGCCACAGGAGGAAGGCAGGCGCGCGGAGGTTACGCAGGTCGGCACCGTACAGATGGGCGACCTGATCAGTGAGAGGATATAGTCCGAAAATAAGGAGTTTGTATGTGGCATGAATTGGGGATTAGCGCAGGAACCGGCCTGATTATCTTAATTGCCCTGTATTTTGTTATAAACCGGGCTGTTATAAATGGAATTGAAGAGAGTCAAGCCGAGCTTCGGAAGGCGGTAAGAAAGGGAATAGAAGACTATTATAATAATAAAGGAGACGATGACGATGAGGAGTGATAACGTAAAAAAGGGGATGCAGCAGGCGCCCCATAGAAGTTTGTTTAATGCGCTGGGATTTACGGAGGAGGAGATGCAGAAGCCGATGATAGGCATTGTCAGCTCTTACAATGAGATTGTTCCCGGGCATATGAATCTGGACAAAATCGTAAATGCCGTAAAGCTTGGCGTTGCCGAGGCGGGCGGTGTCCCGGTCGTTTTCCCGGCGATTGCGGTGTGCGACGGCATTGCAATGGGACATATCGGAATGAAATATTCGCTTGTAACAAGGGATTTGATAGCGGATTCCACGGAATGTATGGCGCTGGCACATCAGTTTGATGCGCTTGTCATGGTTCCGAACTGTGATAAAAATGTCCCCGGGCTTTTGATGGCGGCGGCCAGAATTAATGTTCCAACCGTGTTTGTGTCGGGCGGCCCGATGCTTGCAGGAAGAGTGAAGGGACAGAAGCGCAGCCTTTCCTCCATGTTTGAGGCGGTAGGCGCTTACGCGGCCGGCACGATGACAGAGGAGGATGTCTGCGAGTTTGAGAACAAGGCGTGTCCTACCTGCGGCTCCTGCTCGGGAATGTATACGGCGAACTCCATGAACTGTCTGACAGAGGCGCTTGGCATGGGTTTGAGAGGAAACGGGACAATCCCCGCGGTATATTCCGAGCGGCTGAAGCTTGCCAAGCATGCGGGAATGGCGGTTATGGAGCTGTTAAAGAAGGATATTCGTCCGCGCGACATTATGACGAAGGAAGCGGTTTTAAACGCGCTTACGGTTGATATGGCACTGGGTTGCTCCACGAACTCCATGCTGCATCTTCCGGCGATTGCCCATGAAATCGGATTTGATTTTGAGATTGGGTTTGCGAATGAAATCAGCGCAAAGACGCCGAATCTCTGCCATTTAGCACCGGCGGGCCCGACCTATATGGAAGATTTGAATGAGGCAGGCGGTGTATATGCGGTTATGAATGAGCTTGCTCAGGCGGGATTGATTAACGAGGACTGTATGACCGTTACGGGAAAGACCATTGGCGAGAACATTAAGGGTGTGGCGAATAAGGACACCACGGTTATTCGTCCACTGGATAATCCGTACAGCACAACGGGCGGACTTGCCGTATTAAAGGGAAATCTTGCGCCGGACGGAAGCGTTGTAAAGCGTTCCGCAGTCGTTCCTGAGATGATGGTGCATGAAGGTCCCGCGAGAGTATTTGAGTGCGAGGAGGATGCGATTGACGCGATTAAGGGCGGCAAGATTGTTGCGGGCGATGTCGTAGTCATCCGTTATGAAGGCCCTAAGGGCGGCCCGGGCATGAGAGAGATGCTCAATCCGACCTCCGCGATTGCGGGTATGGGACTTGGTTCTTCCGTAGCGTTGATTACGGACGGACGGTTCTCGGGCGCTTCCCGCGGCGCGTCTATCGGGCATGTATCGCCGGAGGCGGCAGTAGGCGGTCCTATCGCTTTGGTAGAAGAGGGAGATATCATTGCCATCAATATTCCGGAGTGCAGCCTGAACGTAAAGGTTTCCGATGAGGAGTTGGCAAAGCGTCGTGCGGCATGGAAGCCCAGAGAGCCAAAGGTTACGACCGGATATTTGGCGCGGTACCGTGAGCTGGTGACAAGCGGCAACAGAGGCGCGATTCTTGAGATTCCGAGAAATAACGGATAATAGGAGCGAAAATGGAATTTGCAGGTTGAGAAAGGAGCATTATTACAAAGATGCAATTGACAGGTTCACAGATTGTTGTAGAGTGTTTAAAGGAGCAGGGCGTGGATACCGTGTTTGGCTATCCGGGCGGTTCTATTTTGAATATATATGATGAATTATACAGACATAGGGATGAGATTAAGCATATTCTGACCTCCCATGAGCAGGGAGCGTCCCATGCCGCGGACGGCTATGCACGCGCTACCGGGAAGGTGGGGGTATGTCTTGCGACAAGTGGTCCGGGTGCGACAAACCTCGTTACCGGCATAGCGACAGCCTATATGGATTCCGTACCCCTTGTGGCGATTACGGCAAATGTTACGCTGCCGCTGCTTGGCAAGGACAGCTTTCAGGAGGTTGACATTGCGGGCGTAACCATGCCGATTACAAAGCACGGCTATATTGTGAAAGAGGTTTCGGAGCTTGCCGGCACTCTGCGAAAAGCGTTTAAGATTGCAAAATCAGGAAGACCCGGACCGGTTCTGGTGGATATTACCAAGGATGTTACCGCGAATAAGTGCGAGTTTGTACCGGAAAAGCCGGAGATGCCGGAGCTTATCAACGCATATACGGAAGAGGACATTCAGATTGCGCTGGATTTGATTAAGAATTCCGAGAGGCCCTTTATCTATCTTGGCGGCGGTGCGATCCTTTCGGGAGCGTCCAGGGAGGTAAAGGCGTTTGCGGAGAAGATTAATGCGCCTGTGTGTGATACGTTGATGGCAAAGGGTGCTTTTGATGGAAAGAGCGACCTGTATACGGGAATGGTCGGAATGCACGGCACAAAGACCTCCAACTACGGCGTCAGCCAATGCGACCTGCTGATTGCCCTGGGGGCGCGGTTTTCAGACCGTGTAATTGGGAATCCTAAGAAATTTGCGGAGAATGCGAAAATCCTCCATATTGATATTGATGCGGCGGAGATTAACAAGAATATTAAGACAGACGCGTCGATTGTCGGAGACTTAAAGACTATTTTGAAGGAACTGAACAGCAAGCTGGAGCAGCAGCAGCATCCGGATTGGATTGCGAAAATCCAAGAATTTAAGGAAAAATATCCATTGAAATATGAGACCGACAAGTTGACCTGCCCGTATATTATTGAGGAGCTTGACAGGGTAACGGAGGGAAAAGCTATCGTTACCACGGATGTGGGACAGCATCAGATGTGGGCGGCGCAGTATTATCGGTATACGGAGCCACGT
>CAMWYL010000207.1 GCA_947178465.1 uncultured Lachnospiraceae bacterium
GCGATTGAGTGTCTCAATGTAGCGCGCAAGGCAAAGGATATCGCGGGTTCCTGCATTGCCTCGGGAATGGCTGCGCTTGTCGGTTTCCAAAGTTTTGTCAATATTGCAGTTGCCACGGGACTTTTTCCCAATACCGGGGTGCCTCTGCCGTTTGTCAGCTATGGATTGACTTCATTGGTCAGCCTATATATCGGTATGGGTTTTGTATTGAATGTGCGCCTGCAGTGCGTCAGAAAATACAACAACTGAATGAATTCTCAAAATTTTCAGAAAATTTTTTGATTTATGAGGTAGATTTTTGTGGCTAAAACCGTTAAAATAATAGATAATGAATTGGAAAAGGAAGGAGTATGGTCATTAAAATGAATATTGCGTTAATTGCACATGATGGGAAGAAAAAATTGATGCAGAATTTTTGTATTGCATATCGTGGTATTCTTAGTAAAAACGAGCTTTATGCGACAGGGACGACGGGACGGCTGATTGAAGAGGTTACGAACCTGAACATTCATAAGTATCTTGCGGGACATTTGGGCGGAGAGCAGCAGATTTGTGCACAGATCGAGCACAATCAGATAGATTTGGTTATTTTCCTGCGTGATCCGCTGAATTCAAAGTCACATGAGCCGGATGTAAACAATGCAGTGAAGCTGTGCGATATGCACAATATTCCTTTGGCGACAAACCTTGCTTCGGCGGAGCTTTTGATTAAGTCACTGGACAGAGGAGATTTAGACTGGCGTGAAATGTATAAATAAACTCGGGAAAAGAATATGCGCGCTTGCACTCGGGTCGGTGATGATATTGAGCCTGACGGCGTGCAGTGCAAAGGAATACGGCTTTGCGTATGACCGCAACAGGAATAATTCCGGCTATTCAACGGCGGCACATACACAGGGCGAGATGTTGGAGACGTATGCGAGTGATTTGTGTGTGACGGTGGGAGATGTGACTGAGGATACGGATGTTGATATGTCACAGGCGACTGCTGCAGGGCTTTTTGATATTAACTCAAAGGATGTGATATATGCAAAGAATATCCATGAACGGATGAATCCTGCAAGTCTTACGAAGATCCTCACAGCACTTTGCGCATTGGAATACGGGAATCCGACGGATATTCTAACCGCGTCGGAGAACGTCAATATCACGGAGGCGGGCGCGGTCAAGTTAGGGCTGAAGGCGGGCGACACCATGACAATGGACCAAGCCTTATATGCGCTGTTGCTCCGTTCAGCGAATGACGTTGCGATTCTGATTGCAGAGCACATTGGCGGGAGCGTTGAAGGCTTTGCCGATATGATGAATGATATGGCGAAGCGCCTGGGGGCAACCAACAGCCATTTTGTAAACCCGAACGGACTGACGGACCCCAACCATTATACGACCGTGTATGATCTGTATCTGATTATGAATGCGGCCATTTCGAATGACAAGATTGTGGAAATCATGCACACGGAGACCTACACTTCCGTATACCATGATCAGAACGGTGCAGAGAAGACGATGAATATCTCAACTACAAACGCGTATTTGAAGAAGGAAGCGTTTGCACCGAATAATGTAACCGTTATCGGGGGAAAGACCGGGACAACGAATGCGGCGGGGAGCTGCCTGATTCTGTATAGCAGGGACAGTACGGGAAATCCATATATTTCCATTATCCTGCATTCGGAGGACAGGACCACTATGTATACGGAAATGACTGATTTGTTGGGCGAAATATAAAAACTTTCTGATTATTTTGTCAATGTTGCAAATATGAGTTGTTTTTTCTGACGGATTCTACTATAATTATACTGTATAGGTTATATGATATGCACATTTCTAATAGGAGGGATTACTTATGGTACAGCTTGTTGTTGGAAAAAAGGGAAAAGGCAAGACCAAAATAATTTTAGAGATGGTAAACAAGGAGATTGTCAATGCATCCGGAAACATCGTATATCTTGACAAGGACATGTCTCACATGTATGAGTTGAATAACAAGGTTCGGCTGATCAATGTGCGGGATTATGGTGTGGCAAATGCGGACGAGTTCGTAGGGTTTATCCGTGGCATCATTTCACAGGACCATGACTTAGAGCAGATTTATTTTGACAGCTTTTTGAAGATTTCCTGTCTGGAAGAGAACGACCGGATAGAGGAGATTGTCAAGAAGCTTGACGATATCAGTGATACATATGGTTTTAAAATTGTTGTCAGTGTTTCTAAGGATGCGGAAGAATTACCCGAAGCATTAAAGTCAAAAGTAATTGTATCGCTTTAAGTATCAACTTTCGTGAGAAATGCATATAAAATATATGAAGCCTCGGAGGGTTTGAAATCCGGGGCTTTGCTAGTATAAAATATCAGTTGGGAGGCCTTACTGTGGCAGGAGGGAACAGACAACCACACAGAAGAAATCAGAATAAATCCGGCAGAACGATGAACCGAATCGAGTTTGTGATTTTTGGCGCAATGACCGTTTATATTATTGCGCTTATTTTCATGTATATGAATTCTGAGACGATAAAGGGATATGTGGTGGAGATGGGGTCTCTTTCCATATCTAAGACCTACACAGGGATTGCGCTGCGACAGGAAGAGCTGATTACGACGCCTTATACCGGTTATATCTTCTTCCATGAGCGGGAGGGTGACCGTGTGTCCACGCGGGATACCGTGTACTCGATTGATGAAAGCGGACGGCTTGCCTCGATGATAACCGAGAATCAGGGAGACAATGCTTACTCTGATGAAGAGCTTGGAGAGTTCCGCTCTGAGATTATCCAGTATGACAGAGGTTTTGACAGCAGCGATTTTAGCAGTGTGTATAATTTTAAGTATGATGTGGAAGGAGCTGTTGTCAGCCTGGTCAGCTCCAATATGTATAAAAGCATCGAGGCGCTGAATCAGTCCAACCTTGGGGGAATGGTTTTGCTCTGCACATCCGGGAAGACCGGCTATGTTGTTTATAGTACGGACGGCTATGAGGAACTGACGGTGGAGCAGATTACGCCGGACATGTACAACCAGACTGAATACACGAAGACACGGACGAATAACAATGATTTGGTGGAGAAGGATGCGGTTGTCGGCAAGATTGTGACGGATGAGAACTGGTCGCTGGTTATTCCGATTGAGCCGGAGCGCGCAGCGGAGCTGGCGGAGGAGGAATACGTAAAGGTCAAGTTTATCAAGACCCAGGAGAGCTCGTGGGCAGAGGTGGCGATACATCATCTGGCAGATGGTGATTATGCGGAGCTGCGCTTTAACAATTCCTGTGTGACCTTCTGCACCGACCGGTTTGTCGATATTGAGTTGGTGGTAGATGATGAGAAGGGGCTGAAGGTGCCCATATCCGCAATTGCGGAGAAGACCGCCTTCATCATTCCTGCCGAATATATGAGCAAGGGTGGACCAAACGGCAATTACGGCGTTTCCAAGGAAGTCTATGATGAGAACGGAAATCTGACCTATGAATTTATAGAGACGACGGTCTACAGCTCGGATGAGAATGAATTTTATGTGGACAATAGTAATCTGAATGTGGGAACGTATATCTGTAAGCCGGATTCTACCGATAAGATGGCAATCAGCAAATCCGGTACGTTGATAGGTGTTTACAATATGAACAAGGGTTATGCGGACTTTAAGCAGATAACGATTCTGGCGAAGAATGACGAGTACGCAATAGTGAGCTCGAATACACAGTATGGGCTTACCGTATATGACAGAATCGTGTTGGATGCGTCGGCTGTTGATAATGACGATTTTATTCACAGATAGCAAAGGTGGGAAAAGGGATGTCAAAGTATGGAATTCAGGAAAATATCGCCGCAGTACAGAGCGTCATTGACGCAGAATGTGATAAAGCCGGCAGGAATCGGAGCGAGGTCACGCTGATAGCAGTCAGCAAGACAAAGCCGGTGGAGATGCTATGGGAGGCCTATGACGCAGGATGCAGGGATTTTGGAGAAAATAAGGTACAGGAGCTTCTGGATAAATATGAAGTAATGCCCAAAGATATCCGCTGGCATATGATCGGTCATTTGCAGCGGAACAAGGTCAAATACATTGTGGACAAGGTATTTCTGATTCACAGTGTCGATTCCTTGCGGCTTGCGGAGGAGATCAGCAAGGAGGCTGTCAAGAAAAACGTTACGGTGAATATTTTGGTGGAGGTAAACGTCGCAGGAGAGGAGACCAAGTTCGGGACAAGCTGTGACGAGGCAAAGCAATTGGTGCGTGATATTGCCAAATTATCGAACGTTTGTATCAAAGGCTTGATGACAATTGCTCCTTTTGTGGATAATGGAGAAAATAATAGGCAATATTTCCGAAATTTAAAGAAAATACTAGTTGACATTATGCAGGAAAACGTAGATAATGTAACCATGGAGACATTATCTATGGGAATGACAGGCGATTATCCCGTTGCTGTATCCGAAGGCGCAACCTATGTCAGAGTAGGAACTGCGATATTTGGAGTAAGGCAGATGATGCAAAAAGGAGAGAAGGCATAAAATGGGAGTAATGGACAAGTTTCTGGATGCATTACATTTGGGTGATGTGGAAGACGATTACGACAGCGAAGATTATTATGACGAAGGCGAAATTATAGACAATACAGTACGCAAGCCGGTTTTAGTGCGCAATACAGACACAGATTTTGATGACTATGAAGCAAGACCGGTTAAGAAGCAGCCGCAGAAGGTTACACCGATCAGGCAGGTTAAGAAGGCACCAGGCAGTGGTATGGAGGTATGTGTCATCAAACCCGCAAGTGTTGAGGATGCAAGAGAGATTACGGAGACGCTTCTGGCAAACCGCACGGTAGTGCTGAATTTGGAGGGTCTTGATGTGGAGATTGCACAGCGTATTATTGATTTTACCTGTGGTTCCACATATGCCATCAGCGGCAACCTTCAGAAAATTTCAAATTATATCTTCATTATCACACCTGCAAGTGTTGACATTTCAGGTGATTTTCAGGAGATTATCTCCGGTACGTTTGATGTGCCTCCGATTTCCCGCGGCATAATGTAGTTTTACTTGGGATACCAATATTGAACTTCCCACTTTTTAACAGTGGGAAGTTTTCTTTGTACTGTTAAAGTGTGTAGTTAAAAATTCAATAGATAAGGTGGAGGAGCTTTATGTCACAGAGATTAACAATCAATCAGAACAGTAAACCGATATATGATATTGTTTATGAAAGCAGCTTTGACCGGTTGGCCGCGGAACTGGAAAGCTTTGGGATCAGCGAGAAGAAGCTTTGCATCATTACCGATTCTCGGGTTCGGGGACTGCATGCAGACGCGGTCTGCGCGGTATTGCAAGATAAGTGCAAAGAGCTGCAGGTTTATGCTTTCCCTGACGGGGAAAAAAGCAAGAACCTGGATACGGTTCAGGATATTTATAAATTCCTGATAGAAAACAAATTTGGACGAAAGGATCTTCTGCTGGCGCTTGGCGGCGGAGTGGTAGGAGATACGACAGGTTTTGTGGCGGCTACTTATCTGCGCGGCGTTGATTTCGTACAGATTCCCACAACCCTGCTTGCACAGGTTGACAGCAGCATCGGAGGAAAGACCGGCGTTGATTTTGACCAATATAAGAATATGGTAGGGGCTTTCTATATGCCGAAGCTTGTGTATATGAATGTCTCCACGCTGAAAACGCTTGCCGACAGACAATATTATTCCGGAATGGCGGAAGTGCTCAAGCACGGTCTGATTAAAAATGCCAAGTTTTACGAATGGCTGATTGACAGTATGTATGAAATCCATGAGAGGGATTTGGAAACTCTTGAGGAAATGGTATTCAAAAGCTGTACCTGCAAAAAGATTGTCGTGGAAAAGGACCCCACGGAGAAGGGGGAGCGGGCGCTTCTCAATTTTGGACATACCATCGGTCACGCGATAGAGAAGGCGAAGAATTTCGAACTGATGCATGGGGAATGTGTTGCGCTCGGCTGTGTTGCCGCGGCGTATATTTCATGGAAGCGCGAGCTGATTTCCATGGATGAATACTATGAGATACGGGACATGTTTGTGCCGTTTAATCTGCCGATATCCATAGAAAATATCGACCCTGAGGAAATCTATTCCCTGACGCTTTCCGATAAGAAAGCGGAGGGAGACCATAT
>CAMWYL010000208.1 GCA_947178465.1 uncultured Lachnospiraceae bacterium
AACGAACATCCGTCTTTTCACGCAATAACACATTTATCTCATAATAATCTCATACTAACTCTTATCATTCTACAATATTTGCGTTAAAAGTACAACAAATTTTTATTATCGCGCCAATCGCAGCAGATTTCTCCAGAGAGAAAGCTGTACCGCGATGTAATATCGTATTCTTTTTCCCTCAAAGTGCAGCTTATGCGCCCGGCCCTTTGCACTCGCGCACAGTCTTACCCCGTTCAGAAGTCCTCCCACATACGGCCTGCCAAGTCCTTTTCTCAGAAAGAACAACGTTTTTATCAGAAATCCGGCAGCCAAAAACGGAAGATTCAACAGGATCTGAAAAAGCGGCATGTTCTTATACACAAGATAAACGCTGTTTTGGGACGCAAGCCTTACCTTGAACGCGTTATGGCGTGAACCGCTTGTCGCGCTGCCTGCATGGTATACTATAGAGTTTGCCACAAAACGGTTTCTATATCCATGTAATTTTGCCCGGTAGCCAATGTCAATATCTTCAAGATACGCAAAATGATTTTCATCAAAGAGTCCTATCGCATTCTCCGCAAGAAGCGCCCTGCGATAGATGGCCGCGCCGCCGCAGGCTGCAAAAATATCATAGTCTTTGTCAAATAAATCGGGATTCTTCCCCTTTCCCTTGGCAAACGCCCACCCGAGTGCACAATAGAAATCTCCCGCATCATCTGTTTTGTCCCTGTCGTACAGGGATATCAGCTTAGCGGCGGCCGAAAACAGCTCCTCGTCATTGTCCATTGCCTTTTCCAGCTCATGGATAAAGGTAAGCCCCGCCCGCGTATCATTGTTAAGCAAAATTACATACGGCGTTGTGCTCGCCATAATTCCCTGATTGACGGCCTTGGCAAAGCCGGTATTCTCCGTATTCTCTATCAGCCGGACCTGTGGAAATTTCTGTCTGACAATCTCCAAGCTGCCGTCCGTTGACGCATTGTCCACCACGATCACATGGAAATGCTTGGACGTTCCCGCATAAAGACTTTCCAGACAGGCTTCCATATAGTTTATTCCGTTATAATTAGGTATTACCACCGTTGATTTGCAATCTGTCATAATCCCCTGCCCTTTTACATTTTTCTGACACATTCAGGGTCCAGCAAAAGCCTTCCGCCTGCCGCAAAAAGCTGCTTACTCAGCTGCACATTCAGCTTATCGAGCCGCTTTCTGCCCTCCGCCGTTTTATCCAGCTCCTTTATCCACTGTGGAAGCTCCTTCTTGGCAGAGACGCCGGAACGGTTGTAATCGGAAGGGGCAAGCGTGCTCTCATAAGGGTGCCCCGTCACCTCCTCGTAAAGCTCCCGGAAGGCTTTTCCCACCTCCATATTGCGCAGATCCAGCACCGTAACGTCCTGATACAGATCCATGCGGTTCATATAGCCTGCATAAATAATCGGCTGTCCGCGGTAAATCCCGCTTGCGATTTTCCCGCGCTTTACAATATAGCCGCCCACGGCCGCCAAGTCCGGCCGGTGCATAAGCACATCATTTCGATATACAATACGATAAAAGCCCAGATGCTTGTTGTGCCGCACATCCGCCTTCCAGCCCATGCGGTCCGTAAAATCAATGAGTGCCTTCTTACCCGCCTCATAGGCATACATCTTGCTCTGCGGGTTGTCCGCCGTGGAATTCCGATGGCAGCGCCAATGATACAGCACCTTCGGTACGTGGAGGATCGCGTCCTCCATCCGCTTTCCGTCCGCCCACGACTGCCCCTCGCGCTCCTTCAGCAAAAGGCTGCTCACCACGCGCAGTATCAGATCAAAGTCCTGCGATCCGTCATATTCCTTTCTGATGCGGAGCTTCTTCAGCATCTCCGTATCCACCACGAGAAAATGACAAATATAGTTATTTGTCAGTATCAGATCCAGATTAAAATCCTGCTTAAAATGTGGCTCGTAGAACTTCTGTCCCTCCGAATCGCATTTGTCCTCATCCGAATAGACAAGCATGGGTCTTTCGGTCCCGATTACCCGCGCCATTTCATACAGCGCATCCGCAGTCAGTATATCATCATGGTCCAAAAGTCCGCAATAATCTCCTGTCGCATGCTCTATCGCACTGTTGGTATTATCAGCGATTCCACCATTCTCTCCCAGCCGGATATACCTGATTCGCCCTTCGGTATACCCGCTGACTGTTTTCTCCACGATATCCGTGGTGCTCCCGTCCGCGATGATCAGCTCCCAATTCGCGTAGCTCTGCGCGATACAACTGTCAATCAGCGCGCGCATATATATTTCCTGCGTCTCAAACGCCGGTACCAAAATCGAAAACTTAATATCGGGGAGGCTTTTGTCCGCGGCTTGTGCCGCCAGCGTCTCCTGCGAAGGGGGGATATAGGCGTAATCGGCATAATACTTTGCGGTTACGCGCTCCCACGCGGCGCAGAAGGCTTCTCCGTAGCCGTTTTTCCTGCTGTAATTGATGGTTTTTTTAATATTTTGTGCTATCGACATTGTTTTCCCTCTGCTCTCGTATTTGCCTTCTTCTCCAAAAAAATCTTTCGACTGATAAAATTATAAACCATTACAATTGCTGTCGCAATCACTTTAGCTATCGTGTACCATGTTGTAAACTTAAGGGTCTCCCCTAAAACCGGGCTTGCCTCATAAACTTTCGTGCAAGCCAGCAGGATGACCTCATTGATTCCCAATCCAATCACACTCAACACGATAAAAATCACGAATTCCTTTTTTCTGTCCAGCTCCTCGTTTCTAACGAAGACAAACTTCATGCTGAGTATATAATTTACAATAACCGAAACCGTAAACCCGAAAAATCCGCCGATTGCCGCCGCCCAGCTCTTGGAAAGCGCATCCTCCAGCAGCGCAACCAGCACATATCCGATTACAAAATCTATCAAAAAACACAGCACGCCCACAAATCCGAATTTAATAAGCTGTTCCATTAATTTTTTCATAACTGATAACTGCTCCCTCGCCTTTGTTCTCACTTTGCAATAACAGATGGCTGAAAAAATTTTCAGCCATCTGCCAACATCTTTTGTTTACGCTATTCTATTACTGCCTTAACCTCGTTCGTTAAATCTTCTACCTTCTTCTGCGCGTCCTCAAGGCTGGTGCCCTTTACGCCCATATAGAACTTAATCTTAGGCTCCGTTCCGGAAGGTCTTGCACAGCACCAGGAATCGTTTGTCAAATCAAAGTACAGTACATTGGACTTCGGTAAGCCTGTCGGATATTCCTTACCGGATGCAAGCTCCGTAATCTTATCATTCTCGTAGTCTCTCAGACGTACCACCTCAAGCTCGCCAAACTTCTTGGGCGGGTTGCTTCTGAGCTTATCCATCAGCGCCGCGATCTGCTTGGAGCCGTCGATACCCTTCAGGGTAATCGCGTACTGTGTCTCCTTATAATAACCGTACTTCTCATAGATTTCCAGCATCATGTCATACAGCGTCTTGCCCTGCTTCTTGCACCATGCGGCAACCTCGCACAGACACATTACCGCCACGACGGCATCCTTGTCTCTTGCATGTGTTCCCGCAAGACAGCCATAGCTTTCCTCAAGACCAAATACATAGTTATTGGAGCCGCTCTGCTCAAAAAGCTTAATCTGCTCACCGATAAACTTAAATCCGGTCAGAACCTCAATCAGCTTCACATTATATGCCTTGGTAATGGGCGCTGTCATGTTTGTCGTAACGATGGTAGTAACAAGCGCCGGATTCTCAGGCATTGTGCCGGTAGCCGTACGCTCTCTCAGGATATACTCCGCGATGAGCATTCCTGACATATTTCCCGTAAAGGACTTGTATTCACCACTCTTGGTGTCATATGCGTAAATGCCGAGTCTGTCCGCATCCGGATCGGTCGCTAAGACGATATCTGCCTTCTTCTCAGCAGCAAGCTTCAAGGCATATGTAAATGCCTTCGGATCCTCGGGATTCGGGTAATCCAATGTCGTAAACTTCGGGTCGGGATTCTCCTGCTCGGGTACTACATATACATTTTTGAAACCAAGCTCGGAAAGGATTCTTCTTACCGGCTTGTTTCCGGTGCCGCACAGCGGTGTGTAAACAATCTTAATATCATCCGCAACTTCCTTGATCACGTCAGGATGGATAATCTGCTTCTTCAGCTCTGCCATATAAGCGTCATCAATTTCCTTGCCAATTACTTCGTACAGCCCGGCATTAATCGCCTCCTGCTTGTCCATGGTCTTTACCGTATGATAATCGGTAACGGCATTCACCTCACCAATAATCTCTTTATCTCTTGGAGACGCAACCTGCGCACCATCCTCCCAATATACCTTATAGCCGTTATATTCAGGCGGATTATGGCTTGCGGTAATAACGATACCGGAAATGCAACCGAGTGTCCTGAGTGCAAAGGAAAGCTCAGGTGTGGGTCTTAAGGACTCAAATACATATGCCTTGATTCCGTTTGCCGCCATACACAGCGCTGCCTCATCCGCAAACTCCGGGGACATAAAACGGGAATCATAGGCAATCGCGATACCCTTCTTCTGTCCGCCTGCCTTGATGATATAATTTGCCAATCCCTGTGAAGCCTTTCTGACAGTATAGATGTTCATCCGGTTGGTTCCTGCGCCGATTACGCCTCTCAGACCACCCGTACCGAACTCCAGCTCTTTATAAAAACGCTCCTCAATTTCGCTCTCATTGTCCTTAATCTTTAAGAGCTCGTCTTTTGTTGCCTGGTCAAAATAGTCATCATTGAGCCAGAAATTAAATTCGTCCATAAAACTCATACTGCTACCTCCATATTATATAATTATGATAGATTACCATAATCTTATTAAAGCAAAAATATGGATATTTTTCAAGAATATGTAAAAATTTAATCAATTAAATCAAAACAACTCCTTATATTACATGATAAAATGCGTCCATACATGCTCCTCGGTTTCCGGCAGACCGATCTGTTCCCTGCCCAGCGCTATGCACTTCATCAAAAATGACATGTTCCTTGCCAGCACGCGCATGGTCTGTTTCCCTTCCTCATCCATGTCTGCCTGTCCCTGCTCTCTTCCATGGATACTGTTCCAGTACTGACTGGAAGCAATTGGCATATTGCAAATTGTAAAATATTTATTGAGCTCGTCAAATGTTGCCGAACAGCCGCCTCTTCTTGCACAGACAACGCTTGCCCCTACTTTCATAGTCTTGTCAAAGTGCGTGCTGTAAAACAGGCGATCCAGCACGGCAATCAGAGTTGCATTTGCAGAGGCATAATAAACCGGACTTGCGACAACAAGGCCGTCCGCCTCTTCAAACTTAGGAGCAATCTCATTTACAATATCGTTAAACACACATTTTCCCGCCTTGGCGCACTGTCCGCACGCAATGCATCCCCGTACATCTTTGTTTCCAACCTGCACGATGTCTGTTTCAACACCCTCGGCATGAAATATTTTTACCATTTCATCAATTGCAATGGATGTATTTCCATTTACCCGTGGACTTCCGTTAATAATCAAAACCTTCATTTTTTATTTTAACCTCCCATTCTTTCCCGCCGGCTCTAAAATCTGATTACTTCCGGCTCATGTGTAAATGAAAATATGGTGGCAGTTGCATTTTCCAAATAAAAAACCTGTGTGTTTCCATCTTCTGCCGCATACATATTCTGCAGACTCGGATAGGCATCCAGCATGGACTGCCTTGCCTCTGTCCGGTCATCTTCCACGAGTGTACCTGCCACCCTGATCCATTCCCCTTCCTTCATGGCACATATTTCCACTTTTCCGTTTGCCATAATCTGCTTAGATACATCCTTTACCCTGCCGGTCTGGATATACAGCCTTCCCTCAAAGATATGTACTGTTCCAAACGGTCTTACTCTTGGCTGGTCGCCCTCAACCGTTGCAAGATAATAAACTTCCGCATCCTTTAAAAACTGAACTGCTTTTTCCATGTTCCACACTCTCCTTTATTGTTTTTTATTTCACTATCCTACACTGCACTCCGCTCCTTATTTTTATCAAAGCCTCAGCAGTTTCCCACAAACACATATTTTAAGAATTTTCCGGCAATTTCCGCGAGGCTGTATACTTTTTCCACTGCTGTCGCCTCACGGTCCGTCATATGATACCTTGGAAAAAAAC
>CAMWYL010000209.1 GCA_947178465.1 uncultured Lachnospiraceae bacterium
CGCAAAAAGCAGCGCAGAAATGGAGGAGAAAAATGTTTGATGTGAAAAGAAACGTTCCTCAGGCTCCGTTGTATCAGGAGGAATTCGAACATGATAACTGCGGTATCGGCGCGGTTGTCAACATCAAGGGAGCAAAAACCCGGGAGACGGTAGAGAATGCACTGAAAATCGTCGAGAATCTGGAACACAGAGCTGGCAAGGACGCGGAAGGGAAGACCGGCGACGGTGTCGGCATTCTGGTACAGATTTGCCACAGCTTTTTCAGCAAGGTGACGAAGCCGCTGGGGATTACGCTCGGCGGGGAACGGGAGTACGGAGTGGGAATGTTCTTTTTCCCACAGGATGAGCTGAAAAGAAATCAGGCCAAAAAGATGTTTGAGATTATCGTTGAGAAGGAGGGACTGGAGTTCCTCGGCTGGAGAGAGGTGCCCTGTGTGCCGTCCGTTCTCGGTCATAAGGCGGTAGAGTGCATGCCCTGCATTATGCAGGCATTTGTAAAAAAGCCTCCCGCAGTGGAGAAGGGGCTTGCCTTCGACAGGAAGCTCTATATCGCAAGGCGTGTGTTTGAGCAAAGCTCTGATAACACCTATGTCGTTTCGCTCAGCAGCAGGACCATTGTATACAAGGGTATGTTCCTCGTAAAGCAGCTCAGAACCTTCTTTATGGATTTGCAGAGCGAGGATTATGTGTCCGCAATCGCGATTGTGCATTCGCGCTTTTCGACCAATACCAATCCGAGCTGGGAGCGGGCGCATCCGAACCGGTTTATTGTACATAACGGGGAGATTAATACCATACGCGGCAACGTGGATAAGATGATTGCGCGTGAGGAAAACATGGAGTCAGACCATCTGAGCCATGAGTTCCACAAAGTGCTTCCGGTGGTGAATGCTTCCGGCTCCGATTCCGCGATGCTCGATAATACGCTGGAATTCCTTGTAATGAGCGGCATGGAGCTTCCGCTTGCGGTGATGATTACGATTCCGGAGCCGTGGGCAAATAACAGGACAATGTCACAGAGCAAGAAGGACTTCTACCAGTATTACGCGACCATGATGGAGCCGTGGGACGGGCCTGCCTCCATCCTGTTCTCCGACGGAGATGTGATGGGCGCTGTACTTGACCGAAACGGTCTACGCCCTTCGCGCTATTATATTACCTCGGATGACCAGTTGATTCTTTCGTCAGAGGTCGGCGTACTGCCGATTGACGCAGCTAAGATTATCCGCAAGGACAGACTCCGCCCCGGGAAAATGCTTCTCGTGGATACGGTAAAAGGAGAGGTCATTGACGACGATACCCTCAAGGAGACCTACGCGCGCAGACATCCCTACGGCGAATGGCTCGACTCGAACCTTGTGACCTTAAAGGAGCTGAAAATCCCGAATGTCAGAGTGCCGGAGTACAGCTATGAGGAGCGTCAGCGCATGCAGAAGGCGTTTGGTTATACCTATGAGGAGCTGAAAACGGGTATCCTTCCGATGGCGAGAAACGGCAGCGAGGCAATCGCGGCGATGGGCGTGGATACACCGATACCAGTGCTTTCCTCTGGGCATCACCAGCTTTCACACTCCTTCAAGCAGCTGTTTGCGCAGGTAACGAATCCGCCGATTGATGCAATCCGTGAGGAGGTTGTGACCTCCACGAGCGTTTATATCGGCAAGGAGGGAAATATCCTCGAAGATACGGAGCGCAACTGTCATCTGCTGAAGGTGAACAACCCAATCCTTACGACCACGGATTTGCTCAAAATCAAGAATATGAAGAAAGAGGGCTTTCAGGCAGCAGAGGTGCCGATTACCTATTATAAAAATACCAGCCTTGAGAAAGCCATTGACCGGTTGTATGTGGAGGTAGACAGAGAGTACCGCGACGGTGCGAATATCATTATTTTGTCCGACCGTGGCGTGGATGAGAACCATGTGGCGATTCCTTCCCTGCTTGCGGTGTCTGCAATCCAGAAGCATCTTGTACGCACGAAGAAAAGAACCAGTGTGGCGTTGATTTTGGAGTCTGCGGAGCCGAGAGAGGTTCACGACTTCGCGACGCTGCTCGGCTACGGCGCGAGTGCGGTAAATCCGTATCTTGCGCAGGAGTCCATCAAGGAGCTGATTGACACCGGAATGCTGGATAAGGATTATCATGCGGCGGTTGACGACTATAACGACGCGATTTTGCACGGCATTGTAAAGATTGCGTCCAAGATGGGTATTTCCACCATTCAGTCGTATCAGGGCTCTCAGATTTTCGAGGCAATCGGAATAGATTATGATGTGATTAACAAATATTTTACCAATACCGTTTGCAGGGTCGGCGGCATGACGCTGCAGGATATTGAAAAGGCGGTGGATGACCTGCATTCCATGGCTTTTGACCCGCTCGGTCTGGCAACGGATCTGACGCTTGACAGTCCCGGGCAGCATAAGTCCAGAAGCGGTGCGGAGGAGCATTTGTACAATCCCGCAACGATTCACATGTTGCAGCAGTCTACACGGCTTGGCGATTACGGTATGTTTAAGCAGTACACTGCAATGATAAATGATGAGGACAGCGTTAGGAACCTTCGCGGCCTGATGGACTTCAATTATCCGAAAAAGGGTGTGCCCTTGGACGAGGTGGAGAGTGTGGACAGCATTGTGACGCGGTTTAAGACTGGCGCGATGTCCTACGGCTCTATTTCGAAAGAGGCGCATGAGACGCTTGCAATCGCGATGAACACGCTTCACGGAAAGTCCAACAGCGGCGAGGGCGGCGAGGACTTGGATCGTATGGAAATCGGGGCTGACGGGTTAAACCGCTGCTCCGCGATTAAGCAGGTTGCCAGCGGACGCTTTGGCGTTACCAGCAGATATCTGGTAAGTGCGCAGGAGATTCAGATTAAAATGGCGCAGGGCGCAAAGCCCGGGGAAGGCGGACATCTGCCGGCTCAGAAGGTCTATCCGTGGATTGCCAAGACCAGACATTCCACGCCCGGCGTGGGGCTGATTTCCCCGCCGCCACACCATGATATTTATTCGATTGAGGACCTTGCACAGCTGATTTATGATTTGAAAAACTCGAATAAAGCGGCGAGAATCAGTGTGAAGCTGGTTTCCGAGGCCGGCGTCGGCACGGTTGCAGCGGGCGTTGCGAAAGCGGGGGCACAGGTTGTCCTGATTTCGGGCTATGACGGCGGTACGGGTGCGGCGCCGAAGAGCTCCATTCACAACGCGGGCCTTCCGTGGGAGCTTGGACTTGCGGAGACGCATCAGACGTTGATTCAGAACGGGCTTAGAAATAAAGTGCGTATTGAGACGGACGGGAAGCTGATGACAGGTCGCGACGTTGCGATTGCGGCAATCTTGGGCGCGGAGGAGTTTGGCTTTGCGACGGCGCCGCTTGTGACGATGGGCTGCGTGATGATGCGTGTCTGCAACCTCGATACCTGTCCGGTGGGCGTTGCGACGCAGAATCCCGAGCTGAGAAGGCGCTTCAAGGGAAAGCCGGAGTATGTAATGAACTTCATGCGGTTTATCGCACAGGAGCTTCGGGAATATATGGCGGAGCTTGGCGTTAAGACGGTGGATGAGCTGGTAGGGCGCACTGAGCTGTTGAAGATGAAGGAGAAGCTGCCTGCGGGGACGGCGAAGCTTGACCTCAGCCGGATTTTGGATAATCCGTACCGGAAGGAAAAGGCAGTCTTTGACCCGAAGCAGGTATATGACTTTGAACTGGAAAAGACGCTGGATGAGCGGGTGCTTTTAAAGCAGCTTGGCAGTGCGCTTGAGGCAAAACAAAAGAAGAGCATCGAAGTGGAGGTTATTAATACAGACCGCTCCTTTGGTACGATTTTCGGCTCTGAGATTACGAAGCGGTATCACGATACGCTGGAGGAGGATACCTTCCATGTGCTCTGTAACGGTGCGGGCGGACAGAGCTTCGGCGCTTTTATCCCGAAGGGACTGACCTTGGAGCTTGTGGGCGACTCGAACGACTATTTCGGAAAGGGGCTGTCCGGTGGCAAACTGATTGTTTATCCGCCAAAGGGAAGCCGCTTCAAGCAGGATGAGAACATCATTATCGGCAACGTGGCATTATACGGTGCGACGAGCGGCAAGGCGTTTATAAACGGTGTCGCGGGCGAGCGGTTCTGCGTCAGAAATTCCGGTGCGATTGCGGTCGTAGAGGGCGTCGGCGACCACGGCTGCGAATATATGACCGGCGGGCGCGTGGTCGTGCTTGGCGGTACAGGCAAGAACTTTGCGGCCGGCATGAGCGGCGGCATTGCGTATGTGCTGGACGAGGACAACGACCTCTATATCAGAGTCAACAAGGAGATGATTTCCATGAGCGGCATCACCAACAAGTATGACGTGTTAGAGCTCAAGGAGATGATCAAGGAGCATGTTGCCTATACCAATTCCGAGAAGGGGAAGGAAATCCTTGACAACTTTGGAGAATATCTGCCGAAATTCAAGAAGCTTATCCCGTATGACTACGACAGGATGCTCAAGACCATCGTCCAGATGGAGGAAAAGGGACTGAGCGCGGAGCAGGCGCAGATAGAGGCGTTTTATGCTAATACAAAAAACTAAGCATTTCTAAGGACATAAAAGACATGTCCTAAGAACTGCTAGGTTTTTAGAAGAACGCCAAAGAGCGGCGTTCTTCTTGCAGGAACGAAAGTGATATGTCCTGGGAATTGCTGAGTTTTTGGAAGAACGTCAAAAGGAGGCGTTCTTCCGCAGGCGGGGAAAGTAGAAAGACATGTCCTAAGAACTGCTGAGTTTTTGGAAGAACGCCAAAGGGAGGCGTTCTTCCGCAGACGGGAAAGTAAAAGGACATGTCCTGAGAACTGCTGAGTTTTTAGAAAATGGGTCTAAGGGAAAAGCAGGAGAACGGTAGGGGAAAGGAATAAAAATATGGGAAAGCCAACAGGATTTTTAGAATATGACAGGAAAACCTCTGCGGCGGAGGAGCCAAAGGAGAGGGTTAAGCATTTTAACGAGTTCCACGCGCACCTTCCGAGGGAGGAGCAGCAACAGCAGGGCGCCCGCTGTATGGAATGCGGCGTGCCGTTTTGCCAGTCGGGCATGAATATCGCGGGCATGACGAGCGGCTGTCCGCTGCATAATCTTGTGCCGGAGTGGAATGATTTAGTCTGCATGGGCAATTGGGAGCGCGCCTACAACCGATTGAAAAAGACCAACAATTTTCCGGAGTTTACCTCCCGCGTTTGTCCCGCGCTTTGCGAAAATGCCTGCACCTGCGGATTAAACGGCGAGGCGGTGGCGACAAAGGAAAACGAGTATGCGATTATTGAGAATGCTTACGCGACAGGTCTTGCGGCGGCGAAACCGCCCAAGGTGCGCACGGACAAAACGGTAGCCGTAATCGGAAGCGGTCCTGCGGGGCTTGCGGTGGCAGACCAGCTCAACAAGCGCGGGCATAATGTTACGGTTTTTGAGCGCAGTGACCGCATCGGCGGGCTTTTAATGTACGGAATACCGAATATGAAGCTGGAAAAGCATGTGATCGAGCGCAAGATAAAAATTATGGAGGAGGAGGGCGTTCGCTTCGTGACCAACACGGACATCGGAAAGGATGCAAAGTCCAAGAAGCTTGTGGATGCCTTTGACCGAATCGTGCTTGCTTGCGGTGCTTCCAACCCGCGCGATATCAATGCGACAGGGCGGGATGCGAAGGGAATTTATTTCGCGGTCGATTACTTAAAGGGTGTAACAAAGAGCCTGCTCGATTCAGAGCTTTCCGATAAGAGCTTTGTGCCGACCAAGGGAAAAGCGGTGGTTATTATCGGCGGCGGTGATACCGGAAATGACTGTGTCGGGACGGCAATCCGCCTCGGGGCGAAATCCGTGACACAGATTGAGATGATGCCGAAGGCGCCGGATACCAGGGCGGAGAGTAATCCATGGCCCGAGTGGCCCAAGGTCTGCAAGACAGACTATGGTCAGGAGGAGGCGATTGCGTTGTTCGGGCATGACCCACGCATCTATGAGGCGACAGTGAAGGAGTTTGTCAAGGACAAGAACGGAAACCTGACGGCTGTCAGGATTGTTAAGCTTGCGTGGGAGAAGGACGCGGAGACAGGACGGATGATCAGCAA
>CAMWYL010000210.1 GCA_947178465.1 uncultured Lachnospiraceae bacterium
TAAATAAATTTTGCTTTGATTTCTTTTTTACTGCCTGATTGTCAAAATCAAAAGAAATTTTCTCATCCTCGTATTTCAAATAAGCGTCAAACGAGTTGCCCGCCTTTGATACAAAACCCGACACCCTGTCTTTTGTCCGTCCGTTTTCAAACAGCTCCTGCATAAGCTCCTCGGAAATCGCTACCTGCGCAACGGTATGTCCCACACGGAAGCCGCATGCGCATTCATAATACCATTGACCTTTCCGAAGCTTTAACGTTTTACAACGCGGACATTGCAACGCGGTATCCTCCGGTTCCGGACGGTCGGGGAACTCAAATTTTAAGCCCGTAACCGTTCCTGCCTCATCCTTATTCAATGTGACATGCGCGTCAAATTTCTTTCCTGTTTTTGCCTTAAAACCATGGATAAGATCTGTTCTTCCATTCGTAAGAAGCACCTTCACCTGTGCCTCTGAAAGCTCCTTACCTGCCAGCCTGCCGATAGAAAAGCGACAGCTGTTTTCATTTTCTTTATCATATTTCGCGCAGCCGTAGCCAAACGGCGTCCGCACAATCTCGCCACCGCACAGGGGACAGACCACATCCTTGACTTTCTTAGCCTCCACATGCTCAAAGTCAAATTTTATGACATGTTTGTCATTTTCATCCTTCTCCAAAACAAGGCACGCATCAAACTTCTTACCCGACTTTCCCTTAAAGCCGCGGATTGTCGAGGTTCTTCCGTTTGTCAGAAGCTCCTTGACCTGTGCCGCATTCAGCTCCTTCTCGGCAATCTTTCCGATAGCAAACCGGCAACCTGACGCTCCCTGCGCGTTAAAGTTCGCACAGCCATAGCCGAAACCGGTCACCACCATCGCACCGCCACAATCGGGGCAGGAAATCCCCTCCACGATTTGAGGTTGATTTCGGGAAAAGTCAAACTGAACCTCTGTCTTTCCCGCCTCGTTTTTGCCTAATATTAATGACGCCTGAAACTTCTTCTTTGCCTTTGAGGCGAATCCGAAAAGCACCTCGGTACGGCCTGTATTGAGCAGCACAAGGCATTCCTCCTCCGACAAATCCCTGCCTGCTATGGAGCCTATCACAAAATTGCAGCCGCTCCCATCCTTTTGGTAGTTCGCACAGCCATAGCCAAACGGTGTTGTCACAATATCCCCGCCACAGTCGGGGCATTTCGCCGCAAGCTTCCTCCGCGCGCCCAAGCCCTTTGCACCCTTTCCGGTAAATTGGCTGATCTGCGCTGCTATTTGATTCGTCAGGTCACGCTCCCGTATCTGAAGAGTCTCCTTGCGGATAAAATCCTCCAGCTTATTTCGGTACACCACAACATCAATCGTTCCGTTTGTTATACCATCCAGCCCCTTCTCCCATGAAGCTGTCATTTGGGGATTTAGCAATGCCGGAACCGTCATTGCCACTACCTCGTACACCATTTCTCCAAAACGCTCCGGCGTGATAATCTGTGTCTTTTTATTCAAATTCAAATATCCGATACGGATGAGCTTCTTGATGATTTCAGCACGCGTTGCGCTTGTCCCGATTCCGGAGCCTTTTATCTGCGCGCGAAGCTCCTCGTCCTCTATCAATTGCCCCGCATTCTCCATCGCAAGTATCATCGAACCGGAGGTATAACGCTTGGGCGGCGTGGTTTTGCTGTCTTTTATCTCATAGCCGTTCACCGCAAGGCTGTCTCCCACCTTTAGTACCCCGGCCAGTTCCAGAAGCTTTGCCGCATTCTTGCGCCTATCCTTATTTGCTGCTTCATTCTCCGTGGTCTGTTCCTGTCCCTTCGGATTGTCATTCTCCTCAGCATCCGCATCCTCGAGGGTCTTTCCCATAACCCCCAGAAATCCCAACGATTTCAGTACCTTGGCAGAAGAAAACAACACCTCCGTCTCAACGCCGACAACAAGCTTCAAGGTCTGATACTCTGCGGGTGGATAAAAAATACTTAAAAACCGCCGCACAATTAACTCAAATACCCTGCTCTGCAGGGGCGTCAGACGCTGCAGCTCCGTCAATTGACCGGTTGGGATAATTGCGTAATGGTCTGTGACCTTGCTGTCATCCGTATAGGAGGTCTTGGCAAGATTACCATATGCCTTCTTTTTCAATATCTCCTCCACAAATCCCGCCGTCGGCTCATAACCCTGCAGTCTGCGGATATTCTTCTCTATTTCCTTTGCAACCGCCGTCGTCAGGACTCTTGCATCCGTTCTGGGATAGGTGGTCAGCTTCTTTTCATACAAGTCCTGTGCCACCTGAAGCGTCTCGTCCGGACTGATTTTGAAGCGTTTCGCACATTCCGCCTGCAACTCCGCCAGATTGAACAGCAGCGGCGCCTTTTTCTTGGACGTCCCCTTTTCCAGCGCCTTTACCGTAGCAGACTTCCCTGCAAGAGAGGCGATAAGCGCCTCCGCGTCCGTCCGTTCCCGAAAGCCGTTTTCCTTATAAAGCTTTGGAGACTCAAAGTAAGCGGAACCCTCCACTGCCTTCCATTCCGCCTCTATGTGAGCGTCCGTAAAGTCCCCCACAATTCTGTAAAAGGAGGTTTCCCTAAAGTTCCTGATCTCTCGCTCCCGATTGACCACCATTCCCAGAACACAGGTCATAACGCGGCCAATCGCAATCGCAGTATAGCTCTTTGTCGCCGCTGCGTCATTTAGCAGCTTCCCATACTTCACAGACATTACACGGGAAAAGTTGATTCCCATCGCATAGTCTTCTATGGAGCGCATGATTCCCGATGCACCCAGATTGGCATAATCGGACATGGGCTTTGCCTCCGCCACACCACGCCGGATTTCCTCCTCTGTCTGGGAATCAATCCACACACGAAGCTCTGTCATTCCCTTGCGTACACCGCCAAAATTGCGGATATTCTCCTCTATCGTCTGCCCCTCTTTTCCGGAGTCTCCCGCCCAATAAACGGTATCAATATCCTCACGGTGCAACAGTCTGTTTACGATATCATACTGCTGCTTAACGTTTTTAATCACGCCGTATTTATAATTCTGCGGCAAAAACGGCAGATCCTCAAGCATCCACTTCTTATATCTGCTGTCGTACTCCTCGGGATAAACCATCTCTACCAGATGTCCCACGCACCAGGTAATCACATACTCCTGATTCTCAATATAGCCGTTGTTTCTGCCCGACACCCGAAACACCTTCGCAAAATCCTGTGCGACTGACGGTTTCTCCGTTATGATTAATTTCTTCCCCAAGCCTGTTCTCCGTTTCGTTCTCTTCTGTTCAATCTGCCTGTCCGGCTGCGCCTTCCGGCTCTCCTTATAATTGTGCCACAATCTCCGCTGTCGTTTTCACCCGATTCATCGTATAAAGATGGATTCCGTCCACGCCGTGCTCCTTCAGGTCAAGAATTTGGTGAATCGCATACTCAATTCCTGCCTTGCGCAAATCCTCAGGCTTCTCCCCATATGTGTCAAGCATATCCGAGAGCTTCTTCGGCACAGAGGAGCCCGACAGAGTTACGCTCGTCCCAATCTGTCCTGCTGTCGTAATCGGCATAATTCCCGCGCAAATCGGAACCGTAATCCCAATCCCCGCGGCACGCTCCCGAAAACGGTAAAAGCAATCATTGTCAAAGAAAAGCTGCGTTATCAGAAAGCTTACTCCCGCATCCGTCTTTTCCTTTAAATGCGCCAAATCACTTGCCTCACTCTCGGCCTCGCAGTGCTTCTCCGGATAGCACGCCCCCGCAATCTGCAGTGGTGTATTCGCCTTCAGGTAGCGCACCATATCCGAGGCATAGAAAAATTCCCTGCCGTTAAACTGTTCATCCGTCATCGCCTGCGGTCTGTCCCCGCGCAGCGCAAGCACATGCCCGATGCCCTCCTTCTCCAGCAACGCACAGTTTTTCTCAAGGTCTTCTTTTTTAAAGCCAACACAGGTCATATGGGCAATCGCATCAATATGAAGCCTGTTCTGAATATAAGAAGCAATCTCAACCGTTTTGCCGGACTTGGAGCCACCCGCGCCATAAGTACAACTGATAAAATCCGGCTTCAATGCGGCAAAATCATCCAACCGTTCAAAAATATTGTGAAATTCCTCCTCCTTTTTCGGTGGGAACACCTCAAAGGAAAGGCTTATTTTTGTCCTGTTTAATAAATCCTGTATCATATTTTGCCTCCGTTTTGTATCTGCTGCGCTCTTGCGCGCTTCATCTGCTGCTTATTCTCATACATCAGATCATCCGCAAGCTGGTATACCTTCTCTATGTCGCTCTCCTCCTCATTTCCATATGCACAGCCGCAGGCAATGGAAATCTCAAAATCCTTTACTGCCTGATTCTTTTTGCGCAGATTTATCTGAAACTGCTCCATCAGCGCGGCAACCCGTTCTTTAGCGGAAGTTGTTAAAATGGCGATAAACTCATCTCCGCCCATCCGCGCAACCATTCCGTTCTTCCCAAAGGTCTCGGCAATGACATCCGCGGCGCTCTTAATTAGAATGTCGCCCTTAGCATGCCCATATGTATCATTTATGGTTTTCAGATTATTCACGTCAAAACACACCACCGCATAATCCCGCTCTTTATTCTCCCGAATCCGAAGCATATGCTCCACACAGTACCGGCGGTTATGAAGCTGTGTCAGTTCGTCCGTATATGCGCTTTTTATCAGGAAATTCCGCTCATTCTCCTGCATCATCTTCTGCGTCAGATTGATGTAAAAGGCGCCAATCAGGATGAAGACAAATATCATCACCCCAAGTGGGGACAGCCCGCGAAAAGGGAAGATATCCTTACCATAATACCGATTGCTGATGTAATCAATCAAATCAATGGAAACACAACCGCCGATAACCAGCGCGCCGATCAGATACATGAGATCAACGGAACGGCTGGACTTTAAATTCAACAGCAACACAAGCATAAAATATACCAGGCAACAGACAATAAGTGCCTGCATATACTTCAAGGTCGCCGCACAATGCACCGTATCTGTTGCATGGAGCCCAATCATTATGGCAGTGCCTGTGACCTGAACGGTCAACAGAACCCAATAAAAATTCTGCAGCAGCTTATTCTTTACCCGCTTAACATCCTCCCACATATAGATAACCAATGGCATCGGAGCCAGATAAAGAGAAAGATATTCAATTAGGGACACCGAATACAGGGGGATGGAAAAAATCAAAACCACATTATAATAGCATAGCGTCCACAATCCCATACAGATACAGAAAACGGAAATACACAACAGCCTGACATATTTTAAAGAAACCGTCAGTGCAAACGTCATAATAATAAAGGTCGTCAGCCCAAAAATCAGATAAAAGCATCCCAAAAACAGAGGGTACCTGTTCTCCGTCATCAGAACACGGTAAGCATTCTCCCACTCATATATCCGAATCGAATCCAGCTTTGAAAATGCCCTGTCCTCCGATACATAGAGATTGATTTGCAGAGTTTTTCCCTGATATTCCTTCGGAAAATTAATAAACCGGAAGCCGCTTCCGACCGTTTTATTCAGAGCCATTCGCTCATACCCATACTCATAAATCGGCTTCTCATCAATATACAGCTTTATCGCGGTCTGCCGGACATGAAAACGAAGCGTGCCCTCTGTCATATCCCACGATTCCGGCAGCATTCTCTCCATGATAATCGTATCGCCCTTGCGCACCACAGGAAATCGAAATTCTCCCAGAGAAACATTCTCATAAAGGGTATCATTGATTGTAATATCCCATGAATCATCCAGTGAAATATAATCTGAAATTGACGAATAATTCCCTGAAATCAGCTTGTCTACCTGAGGCAGCCACCATACCATGCTTAATATTGAATATATAACCCATATTATCTTAAGAGTCTTTTTTATACGAGCTTTCTTTTTATCACTGAAAGCAGATGCCCATTTATGCATATTAATCCCCCATGCCGCCTTCGGCGGCTCAAATAGATGTGAAACTTAATATATCTAAGGCAGTGTTTTTTACTGCCTTAGATGTATTTTTCACACTAACCTCCATGATTCCGCTCTGCGGAATCTCAAATCCGTGCGGAGAATGCCTGTTTTTAAGGCGAATTTATTCGCCATGCATTCTCCTGTGTGAGAAGGA
>CAMWYL010000211.1 GCA_947178465.1 uncultured Lachnospiraceae bacterium
ACAAATGGGACCTTATCAAACTATAAAGCTTCTATATAGTAAAGGATATCATCAAGCACGGAATCCCTTGAAGAATTTCCGGTTGTATCCATTACAGCCTTGACCTGCTCCGAAAAATATAGGATAATCTCATATAGATAGCAACAGTGCTCTATATGGTCAATAATTGCGGAGTTTGACGGAAAAGAGATTCGGGAATTATTGTATACAATGTTGATGTTTTCTTTCATTTGTAAAAACAGATCCGTCAAAAAAAGCTTTACCTGTGCAATGGAGTCAGCCGTGTTGTACAGATACTGCTCCAATGAAAAGAGGGTGGAGGCTACCTGTTTGCGGTTTGCAGTCTGCAGATAATTGACAAGCGCGTCACAGTATTCGTGAAGCTTGTCATCGCTAATCGTATGCTTGTCCGTCAGAACGGCAGGCAGCTCCTGCCAGCCCAGCGTATGCTGTCCCTGAATACAGAAGAAGCGCCGCCGAATCAGGGTACAGGCTTCCTCGTAGGACAGATATATTTCGTCAGGCTGATATACCGGACGGCCATAGGCAAGAAAAATCGTGTCCATTGGGCTGCCTGCCTGTGGAGTGTTCTTTTCATAATGGGAAAGGAATTCTTCAAAGCGGCGCAGCGCAAAGCTTCCCTTTAACAGAATGACGTTTTTATGCTCTTCCTCGAAGGATTCAAAGGTGTGGTTGCCGCTGTTGGTGATATTCAGAAGCTCGGCAAAGCTGTAGCTTTTATCCTCGGGGAGATGTCCGAATTTCTCATAGATCACGACCTGCCAGACATCGGCAGTAAGCTCCATGCCCTGTAGGTCGTCAAGCGGATAGCCGTTGGCGGAATCACCGGTCTTCCAAGTGCCGGTCACAAGCTCGTGGAGGATGGCGTTCTTTGCCTTGGTGCGGTAGCGCGCGATATGATTTGACGCCTCCTGTGCTTCCTTGAGGTTGCGTTTGATGGCATGAATGGCCTCCAGCAGCTCGTCCTCTTCAATGGGTTTTGTGAGGTAGAATTCCACCCCGTATTTGATGGCAGCCTGCGCATAAGAGAAATCGGAGTAGCCGCTGAGAATGATAAATTTTCCCTGAAAGCCCTGTTCGCGGGCGATGCGGATAATATCAATGCCGGTGAGCTTCGGCATACGGATGTCCAGAAGCACAAGACTTGGTGTATTCTGTAAGATACCGGAAAGCGCCTCCTCGCCATTGCCGGCTTCGCCACAGATTGTGAAGCCGAGCTGTTCCCAATCGAGGATGCATTTTAGTCCTTCGCGGATATTTTTCTCATCATCTGCAATAAATAGTGTTTCCATTTGGAAGCCTCCCAAAAGAATGAATCGTGTGTAAGATTCTTAGTTTCAGTATAGGCGAACAAAAAAAGATTGTCAAACCGAAAAACAGGGTGAATGAGGTGACGTTGATGAAGAATAAAAAGAGAGTTATCAGTATCATTTTAGCCTGCATTCTGGCAATATCCGGCTGTGCGTCCATGACGGAAAAAGCGGATTATCTGACGCAGCTCAATGAGAATGAATGTCCCTATGAGGAGTTTATTGTAGTGGATGTGTATGATGATTTCGCGAATTACCAAGGGATACAGGGCGGATGGTTTGGTGAGGTCGTTGAGAAAAAATTCAACATGCAGTTGAATATTATCGCGCCGAATGTGGCGGGAGGGCATGAGACTCTTTTTGAGATGCGGGCGACTGCGGGCAATGTAGGGGATCTGATTATCTTCCGGTCCGAGAACGGTGTCCTGAATGATTTGGTGAACGCGGGGCTTGTCTATAATATGGAGGAGGCGCTTCAGGACAGTGCCATTATGAGATATCGGGACGCAATCGAGAATCTGAATAAGGATGTTCCCAAGCCTGGAATTTATGCGATTCCTTCCGAGATTTCGACTGATTCCCGGGATACGCCCAGTGAGGCGTTAGAGCCGGGCTATGGCCCGTATATCCGCTGGGATCTGTACAGGGAGCTGGGGTATCCGAGGCTTGAGACGCTTGAGGACCTGCTGCCTGTGCTGAAGGAAATGCAGAAGCTGATGCCTGTCACAGAGGAAGGGCAGAAAACCTACGGATTCTCGTTTTTCAAGGAATGGGACGACAATATGATGAATGCGGTGAAGCAGCCTTGTTGCTTTTATGGCTACGACGAATGTGGCTTTATTCTTGCCAAGGCGGACGGAAGTGATTACCAAAGTATTGTGGATGAGGATTCCCTGTATATGAGGATGCTGAAGTTTTATTTCGAGGCGAATCAGCTTGGACTTGTCGATCCGGAATCAATCAGTCAGAATTATGACAGCTGTTTTCGGAAATACAGTCAGGGACGCATCCTGCTTTCCCCGTGGCCATGGCTTGGACAGTCGGCCTACAACACGACGGAGAATACGGAGGAGGGAAAGGGCTATATGTTCGCTCCGGTGGAGGATATGCAGGTCTATTCCTATGGCTGTAATCCGGATGGAAGGCAGAAGAGCGTAATCGCTATTGGTGCGCAGGCCAAGGACCCGCAACGGTTGGTTGATTTTATCACTTGGCTGTATTCGCCGGAGGGAATCAGTTTAAACAGCGCCGGAACGGGCGCCGCGGCGGGACCGGAGGGGCTTACATGGGAGCTGCGGGAGAATGAGCCGTATCTTACGGATTTCGGTATCGACGCGCTGCTGAACGGCGGTGCGGTGGAGATGCCGGAGGAATACGGCGGCGGAAGCTGGAAGAACGGCATTTCGGAGCTGAACTATAAATCGGTAGCGCAGCGGGAAAAGGATGACAGGGGAAATTATTATTACTATATTCTATGGGACAGTGTGATTCAAAAGGACCACTCCCAATTGGCAGAGGATTGGCGTCGCGTGATGGGGGCAGAGACTACGATGGAATATCTGCAAAAGAACGGGATGCTTCTGGTGGCGTCGGGAAGCTCTTATGTGCAGCCGACGGAGACATTGGAGCAGACCACAATACGGAATCAATGCAGGAGCGTTATCCAGCGTTATTCCTGGGATATGGTTTTTGCTGAGGATGAGGCGGAATTCTACCGGTTGTTCCATGAGATGCAGGAGACGGTGGAGAGCTATGGCTATGATAAGATCCTTGAGGCGGATATGATGAACGCAAGGGCAATATACGAAGAGGAGTAAAATATTCTCAAAAGGAGGATTAAAATAAAATGCAGAAATTAAACAAGATCGTTTACGGCGGCGACTATAATCCGGAGCAGTGGAGTGAGGAGGTATGGGAGGAGGATATGCGCCTGTTAAAGCAGGCACATATCGACATTGTGACCTTGAACGTCTTTAACTGGGCGATGCTGCAAAAGGATGATGAGGTCTATGACTTTTCCAAGCTTGACAAGATTATGGAGATGGTGCATGCAAACGGTTTCAAGGTATGTATGGCAACCTCGACAGCGGCACATCCGGCGTGGATGGCAAGGAAACATCCCGACATCCTGAGAACGGAGCACAACGGAATGAAGCGCAAGTTCGGAGGCCGCCACAACTCCTGTCCGAACAGTCCGACCTATCGAAAGTATTCGACGCTCCTTGCATCCAAGCTCGCGCAGCGGTACAAGGATTATGACAACATTGTCGCATGGCATGTCGCGAATGAGTATGGCGGGCAGTGCTATTGCGAAAACTGCGAGAAACAGTTTCGAGTGTGGCTTAAGGAGAAATATCAGACGATAGAGGAACTTAACCGTGTGTGGAATCTGGCGTTTTGGAGCCACACCATGTACGACTGGGAGGATGTGGTGGTGCCGGACCTTCGGTCGGAGGAATGGTTTTGGGATTACACACGGACAAATTTCCAGGGCATTTCCCTTGATTACAGGCGCTTCCAGTCGGACAGTATGCTTGCGTGCTATAAGGCGGAGCGAGACGCGATTAAGCAGGTGATTCCAAATGTGCCTATCACAACGAATCTGATGGGATTTTTTAAAGATTTGGATTATCAGAAATGGGCGAGGGAGATGGACTTTGTGAGCTGGGACAACTATCCCAGACATGACGCGTATCCCGCGCAGATTGCAATGTCGCATGATTTGATGCGCGGCTTGAAGCAGGGCGCGCCTTTCTGGCTGATGGAACAGACTCCGGGAGTGAGCAACTGGCATCCGTATTGCGCCTTGAAACGCCCGGGCGTGCTGCGTCTTTGGAGCTATCAGGCAGTGGCGCACGGTTCCGATACGGTTATGTTTTTCCAGATGCGGCGCAGCATCGGTGCGTGCGAAAAGTATCACAGCGCGATAATTGACCATGTAGGTCACGAAAATACGAGAGTATTCCGGGAAGCGGCTGTGCTTGGGGAAGAACTGGAACGAATCGGCGCCCGGACACTCGGCGCGCGGACGGATGCGAGGGTTGCACTGGTATTTGATTGGGATAACTGGTGGTCTGCCGAGTATTCCGCAGGGCCAAGCTGTCTGATAAATTATCACGGAGAGGCGACAAAATATTACAGAGCCTTGAGTGAGGCAAATGTGGCGGTGGATATTATCAGCGTGGAGGACGATCTGTCAAAATATAAGCTTGTCATTGCGCCGATGCTCTACATGTGCAAGGACGGCTTTGACGGGAAGGTACGGGATTATGTGCGAAACGGCGGTGCTTTCCTGACAACATATTTCAGCGGCTATGTAGAGAACCATGATCTTGTGGTGACGGGCGGATATCCGGCGAGGCTTCGTGACATTCTCGGTATATGGGTGGAAGAGTCGGATGCGATTATCGAGGGCAGCAGCAACCGGTTTACCTATGCGGGAGAGCAGTATCCGGCGGATATTCTCTGCGATTTGCTGCATTTAGAGGGCGCGCAGTCGTTAGCCTCCTACGAGGAGGATTTCTATAAGGGAATGCCGGTGCTTACAGAGAACAGCTTCGGAAATGGTAAGGCGTTTTACGTGGCAGCCGGCTCCAACCGTGAATTTTATGCGAAATATCTGTCCGACCTTTGTGACAGACTCGGGATTTTACCGGTGTTAAAGGCGCCTGCGGGCATCGAGGCGACTGTTCGCAAGAACGAAAACGGAAGCTTCCTGTTTGTCCTGAATCACAATGATACGGATACGGAGGTCGTACTCCCTGATGGTGGAACGGACCTCATTACGGGGCGCAGCTATCCGGCAGGAGAGACCGTTGTGCTGGCATCAAAGGATGTATTGATTTTAGAGGGGTAATTTTAGGTATTTTGCGCAGAATAGATATACGACAGTGGACCGGAAAGGAGGATTTGTATGTTAGAGAAGATTGATTTGACAAAGGCGCTTGAAAAGAAGGAATACAAAAAGCAGATGGCGAAGCTTGAGTCGCAGCTTGCCCTTTTGCAGCGGCAGCTGAAGGATAAGGGCGTTCCGGTGATGATCATATTTGAGGGATTTGGCGCAGCCGGAAAGGGTACGCAGATTAATCGGCTGATACAGGCGCTTGACCCCAGGGGCTTTACGGTCTATTCGACGGACGCCGAGACGACGGAGGAGGCAATGCATCCTTTTCTGTGGAGGTTCTGGACAAAGACGCCGGAGAAAGGGCGGATTGCCATCTTTGACAGAAGCTGGTACAGAAAACTTCTGGTGGAGCGCTATGAGGGAAAGACGACAAAGAAAGAGCTTCCTACGGTTCTGGAGGATATAACCGGTTTTGAGCGGCAGTTGACGGACGGTGGGACGCTGCTGATAAAATTCTTCCTGGATATTTCCGAGAAGGAGCAGAAAAAGCGTTTTCAAAAGCTTGCGGATAAGAAAGCGACAAGCTGGCGTGTCACGGATAAGGATATTGACAGGAACAGGCATTTTGAGGAGTACCAACAGCTTGCGGATGAGATGTTGACCAAGACAGACAATGAGTATGCACCGTGGACGATTATCGAGGCGGAGGATGAGCGGTTTGCCACGGTGAAGATTTTATCAACGGTAACAGCGGTTTTTGCGGAGCGTTACAAGCAGGAATGCACGCCGCAGGTTAAGGAGATTGACGGGAAATTTGACAATACGGATTATGGCGACAGCGTGCTGAAGAAGGTGGATTTGTCCAAGAAGCTGGAGAAGGAGGCATATGAAAAGA
>CAMWYL010000212.1 GCA_947178465.1 uncultured Lachnospiraceae bacterium
GACAGATTGATTCTCAGACGGTTTCGCGACAGCGATGCGGGGGAAATGTTCAGAAATTGGGCATCGGACCCGAGGGTTACGGAATTTCTGACATGGGCGCCACATCCGAGTGCAGAAGTAACAAAAGCCCTGCTAAAGGACTGGATTGAGCGATATGCCGATTTATCTTATTATAATTGGGTCATAGAGCTCAAGGAGAGCAGAGAAGCAGTAGGGAATATTTCCGTAATAAAACTGGACGAAAGAATTGAAGCCGCGGATATCGGTTATTGCATGGGAACAACCTGGTGGGGACAGGGAATTATGCCGGAGGCGTTAAAGGCTGTTATTGCATTTCTTTTTGATGAGGTGGGGTTGAACCGTGTGGCCGCGTACCATGACAGCAATAATCCAAAATCGGGAAGAGTAATGGCCAAAGCGGGAATGAAGCAGGAGGGCGTTTTAAGGGCATCCGCAATCAACCGGCAGGGGATACATGATAAAGTATGTTATTCCATTTTGAGGAATGAACGGTGACGGAAGATTCTGGAGGGGCGATGCCCCGCGTTCGAGGTCATTTTTCCCGTATCCTCCAGCTTCCCCGAAATCGTCTTCCGAAATGCCGCGGGAAGCAGCTTTTTACCAAGGATAATCTCATATACCTCCTGTAATTCGCTGATCGTAAATTCCAGCGGCATCATATGGAATACAATGTCCGTGTAATTGATTTTCCCTTGCAGGCGTTTAAGTGCCTCATCAATCATCAGATTGTGGTCAAACGCGAGCGTCATCCGGCAGGCATCCTCTATGGAAAACCATTCGGCGCCCGCTGTTTTCGTCTTTCCAATATCTACAAGAGAAATGTAAGCGCAGCTGACAATCCGCATTCGCGGGTCGCGTTCCACGCTGCCAAAGGTATAGAGCTGTTCGCTGTAAATATCAGCAAGCCCTGTTTTGCTGATAAGCACACGCTGCAAGGTGTCCTCCAAGGTTTCCTGTTCTCCGACAAAGCCGCCGGGCAGACTGTAATAGTCCTTATAAGGATACTGTTCCCGCTTCACCAGCAGGATTTTCAGAGATTGCTTATCCAGCTTGCGATAGTTGTCAGTCGCATCCTTCATCACGCCAAACACAATCGCATCAACCGTAATCGAAATAGGTGCGTATTCCTTCGGATGATAGTGCCTCAGGAACTCTTTTTCCCCTTCACCGGCCGGCCTGTCTGTTCCAATCATGTCCATATCGCGCGATTCCTCCGTTTTCATTATGCTCTCAAATACATTACTATTATAGCTCTCACCGGGCTTTTATACAAGGGAAGCCGGATTCGAATTTAGGCATTAGCTGTAGTTTAAATAAATTTTTTGCATGCAGATTGTCGATTTTTTCCTTGACGGACAAATTCTCTATTTCGCCGGTACGGATATATTTGTCCAGAACCGCATAGGAAAATCCCAGATTATCCTCATCGCTCTTTCCGCAAAGCCCGTCGGAGGGTACCTTTTCGACAAATTCATCCGGCAGTCCTGCCGCCCGTCCGAGCTGCTTTACTTCGGCGACCGTCAAATCAGAGAGAGGGCTGAAATCTCCGGCGCTGTCGCCATAGCGCGTCGAATACCCGACCCAGGCCTCCGAAAGATTGCAGGTATTCACCACGCGGCCATTCATGGACTGTGAGACCGCGTACAGAACGGTCATGCGGATTCGCGCGGGCAGATTAACAGCCGCCTGGCTGCTCATATCATTCGAAAGCGCTGTCTGTACGCTCTGCGTGGCGGCTTGGACGATTGGTCCGATGTTGACCGTAATCCCCTGAATCCCCAGAAAGTCGACCAGTCTGCGGGCAATGTCGATATCGCTCTGCTCCCCGTTTGGCATTAGAACACCGATAACCCGTTCCCTGCCCAATGCCTCTGCACATAGGGCCGCCGCGACAGAGCTGTCCTTTCCGCCGGAAATGCCGATAACACAGTTGCAGTCCTTTCCGTTTTTATCAAAAAAGTCCCGAATCCATGCCACACAGTTGTCCTTAACTTCCGCTGCACAAAATTCTTTCATTCTGATTTCCCCCTTTACAAGATGTTCCTAAAATGCACCGTCATGTAATCTGTTGCGAATCTCCCGCAACGATTGTTCTCTGAGTAAAACGCCGTTTTTAAATACGGGCTGCAGGAGATTTTCCTCGGAGGAAGCCTCCGCCCAATCCAATCCATCCCTGTATTGCAATTCTCCTCCCGCATCCGTTACGACACAGCACCCCTTCTGAGACTTTTTAAAGCCGCCATCCTTAGGATTTTTAAAGATTGGATGCGGTTTTCCGTCGATTTCACAGTAAGTCGCCTTGATACAGGAGCTGAACGTGTCTCTCGTAAAGGGCTTCAAAATACCGTTTTCTTCAATGCATTGGAAGGAAAAAGAGCCCACGCCCAGGGCAACATTGGAACAGGCAAAGCCGTTTTCCTCCAGGATGCGGTATATCTGTTCACAACGCTGTACCGTGATGGAATCACCGTAAATCGCCTTAACATGCGGATTGAGTACCTTATAGCCCTTGCTGTTGACGGTTCCGCCGAACTCCTCCCACAGCTTGAAAACCGTCTTTGTAACGACCTCCACGCAGTCGCCGGAGTCGCCGCGCATCAGCATACATCCGTTATGATTCATAATTTCTTCCTTTAACTGCGGCAGTATTGTATCTATCACATTCCAATAATCATAGGAGTCCAACACGACAGAAAAGCTCGTATCGGGATAAATCTCGGTAAGCAGCCGTTTTAAGAACGTAATCTCGTCGCCGTCTACGGCATAATTGCTGCACATAACCGCATGCTCCGTGCTCGGGCTTCCAAAGGCAACAGGCTCCTTTGTGCAGTCGCAGCAGTACATCTCTTCCAGATAAGGCACCACCGGAACCGTCGCGGTATTAAGGAAGGAAAGACACCAGCCCGCGCCTGCCTTAATGGCTGATTCCGTACATTCCTCTCCCCGGAAATCAAACGCGCCTAATGCTTTTGATTTTTCTATTGTGTCGTCACAGGTCAGGTCATAATACCGGTTCACGATTTCCCGATAGGTGTAGCCCACCGTCGCGGCAAGCATCGGATGCCAGCTTTCCGCGGAAATCAGACTTTCCAAAGCCTGCGGCAGCCACGCAAAATCCGAATGCGTATTGGTAATGCCGAACATCGGCACATGAACGGGAACTCTCGTCCCCTCGGGCAGTGCGACGATTTCAATCGGAAGATATCCCAATTGGTGGAGCTTCTTAATCTTTTCAATGCCGTATACGCCCACGCCTAACGTGTGGTCCAGAACCCGTTGGTATTCCGCAATGACCTCATCAAAGGGTCTTTCAAAAAATTCCCTGTTAAAATAATCAATGAAATAGGTCTTAATAAATCCCTGCAGTCCGAATATGACAACCTTATTCCACCGCTCAACTCTGCTCATTCTCGGTGTAAAATAAGAAACCGACTTTGTGATTCCTTCAGGGAGCATCTCTGCGTGCACTGCCTTATAATAATCGATCAACAACATTGGATTGATCTTATTCATAATCAAACACCTCTATTCTTTCATGCCTTTTTGTAAAAATGCTGTTCGTCGTAAAAACCCTTTCAATCCATCCGCTTGTCAGGACATCGCCCTCCAAAATGGTATTTTCGCAGTGAGAAACATAGAGATAAATCTCTTCTGCGCCAAGCTCCTTCAGCTTCTTTGCACTGAAATAGAAGGTACCGCCCCTGCTGGAAATATCGTCCACAATCAGAATTTTCCTGCCGCGAATGCAGTCCGTCATGCCAGATACCTCCAATCCTTTGATTTCCCCGCTTTTCCAATCCCTGTTCTTAATACCGAACGCATACGGCAGCATAAACATTTTGGAATAACGCTTACATGCCCCTTCATCGGGGAAAAACATGGTCAGGTTCTCCGTGCCGCCGATTTTATCAATGGCTTTTTTGACGAAGGCTTCAGGGGTTTTCACCAAAATTCTGTCAATCAGCGCTTCGCTGACAGAAGAATGCGGGTCCAGAACCGTGACGGAATCAAAATCCAGCCAATTGATTACCTCCGCAAAATATTTCAGGGTAAAAACATCCTCTTCGTCTTTCACGCGGTCCTGACGGGCGTTTGGGATGTAGGGCATGTCAAGAGACAGCCTTCTTATGCCGTGTGCCCTGAGATGTCCAACCAGACAGATTAACGTTACCAGCTCTTCGTTATTTTCAAAAAGCCATGTAATTACGGTATCTTCCTGCTGCCCATTCCCGCAGAGACCGCACGGAAGCTTTTCCTTTAATAAAAGTGTTCCGTCGGGAAATTTATTGACATTTACGTCATTTTTGTCGATTTTAATCATAGCCGCCTCCTGTCAGGACTATCTTGTCACGTCAATCTGACACATCTCCATTGTTTTCAAAGCAGCCTCATGGGATTCGGGAGTTACTCCGGCACAGCAGTCTGCCTTGACCTTTATTTTTGTCTCCGGGAAATTCGCCTTTAACAGCAATACATTGGAAACGACACATATGTCAGTACACAGACCGAAGCATTCGATTTCCATGTCTGCCTGTGCACCGATTTTGCGGACCTCCTCGACAAGCTCCCGGGAACCGAAGGTTCCTTTCTCAAGAACCTGATAATCTTTTCCGGATAGCGCAGCCTGTATTTTGTCATTAATACGCCACCCGTCTGTCATTTGGATACAGTGCGGAACCGGAAGCTTCCTGCCTTCGGCAGTATTCAGATAATCCTCATGGTGTGTATCCATCGTGACAAATATTCTGCCCTCAAACAGTGCAATCTCCTTAGCCGCCTTTTCTACAATGCCAACAGCCTCCTTTGTTCCCAACGCACCGTCAATAAAATCCTTCTGCATATCTACTACTACCAATACTTTTTTCATATTCCTGTCTGCTCCTTTTCTCAGTGATTTTTGATATTAACTATTTGTTATTAACAATAATATAATAACATTATGCATTTGTCAACAGGAAAATATATTATTTAATAATTCTTTTTCTGCACATAGGTTGACACATAGATAACGGATTACTATAATATAAAAGTAACAAGTTACCTATAAGGAGATGTATATGCGCTTAGAGGATTTGATTACACGATTTTCCGACACGACGGAAAACCAAAGAAAGGCTATTTTCAGTACATTATTTATTGCCGGAAATAAGCTGCAGACACTTTTTGATAATCATATTCCGAAAATATCGCTAAAACAGTTTATGCTGCTGTCGGTCGTCAGACAGTCCAAGGAGCCATTAACCTTTACGCAGCTGGGAAATTTGTTGGGTTGTTCCAGGCAGAATATTAAAAAGCTTGCGGAGGCTTTGCGGAAAAAGGACTTTATTACGATTCAGCAAAGTCCCTGTGACACAAGAGCCATGTGTATTTGCCCCACGGAAAAGACAAACAATTATTTTCAGAACGAATTTTTGCAGTATCAGGAGGAGTTAAAATATCTCTTTGAGGTTTATACGGATGAAGAAATTAAAACATTGTTTACACTCCTGTCGAAATTATATGCGGGAATAGAGAATTTGGAAAAGAAAACAGTCAATGAAAAAACCGACGGTTACCGGATATAGTGGTGTCATGGTATGACAATGGATTTACAAAATTCAGAAAAAGGAGATTGAAACAGATGAAAACAATTGTAATTTATAATTCACAGACAGGCTTTACAAAGCGTTACGCCCAATGGATAGCGGAGGCAACAGGGGCCGACTGCATGGAACTGTCAGAGGCGAAAAAGAAAAGTATGGACGCATATGATGCGATTGTTTTCGGCAGCTGGGCCTGTGCGGGCGGCATCAGTAAGCTTGGCTGGTTTAAGGGTAACATGGATAAATGGGCGGATAAGAAGCTTATTGTATTTTGCGTCGGCGCAAGCCCGATAGACAGCCCGGAGATTGAGCTTGCCATGAACCGGAACTTTAAGGAGTCGGAGCGGAAAAGAATAAGCGTATTTTACTGCCCGGGCGGATTCAATTATGAAAAAATGTCCGCGTCGTCAAAGCTTATGATGAAGATGTTTATAAAGACGCTGAAAGCAAAAAAGGATAAAACGGA
>CAMWYL010000213.1 GCA_947178465.1 uncultured Lachnospiraceae bacterium
GGTCTCTATAATAACCTTCAGAATGTGATTGCCACACGCCTTTTTCAAAGTACGGATTTCCTCCTCAACCTTGTCAAACGCACCGTTCTTCACATCACTGATATTGACAACCATGTCGATTTCATTGCAGCCGTCCGCAAGCGCCTGCTCCACCTCTGCCACTTTCGCAACCGTTACGCTATACCCCAGCGGAAAGCCGACTACCGTACAGATATTTATCTGCTCCCCGTATTTGTCATGCACCCGCCTGATATACGCAGGCGGAATACAGACGGAAGCCGTCTGATACCGAACCGCCTCGTCGCAAAGCTTCTCAATATCCGCCCATGTCGCGAACGGCTTCAACTGCGTATGGTCAATATGCTTCAAAATCTCATTATCCGTCATTTTAATCCTCCATATCCAAACAGTCCCCTGTCTGTTATTTTTCCAATCCCACAAGATATTTACGCTGCGCCCGCATCAAAATCATACCGTAAATAATCACCACCACTACCACAAGGAAGCCTACCGCCGTATCCACAAGCGGGTACTGTGATAAAAGCTCCAACGCCCGAGCCATTCCCACCAACAGCAAAAACACACCCGTAAACATGGTACACGGAAACGTAAACCGTATAAAGCCCTCCTTGTCCTTGGCACGGTCAATCGGAAAGCCCTTCCCAACCAGAAACTCCGGTATTTTATGTGTGGACTGCATCTGAACAGCCCAATATATCATATAGATACCGACGGCCATGATCAGTATATTGCAAATCATTGCTATACCCATTGCTTGTCACCTCTTTTTAAATGCCGAGAAATTTCTTTACGACAGCCTTCATCTCTTCCTTGTCGCACACGGTATCATGCAGCACCGGCGCCGTCCTGATTTCGTTAATCGCATTGGGAACGGCTACCTTCGCAAGTGCGGAAAGCTCGTCAACCAGTTCAAAATCGCCCATCGCGTCGTACTTTGCGTCAATCGCGTTCATCACGCTTCTCGTAAACTTAAAGGGACTTGCAGTCGATACCACAACCATCTTCGCATTGTCGCCTGTCGCCGCCTTATATTTGTTAAATACCGTTGCGGCTACCGCCGTGTGCGTATCCATAACATACCCTGTCTTTTCGTAAACCGCCTTAATCGTATCCGCAGTCTCCTGCTCGGACGCGTAATTGCCGTAGAAATCCGTCATTGCCGCCCGCATATCCGCAGTGATCTCATAACGCCCCGCATCCGACAGCGCCTTCATAAAAGCGGCATTCTTATCCGCGTCACGCCCCGCGGTCAGATAAATCAAACGCTCCAGATTGCTTGAAATCAAAATATCCATGGACGGGGAGCTTGTCAGCACGAACTCTCTGTTTCTGTCATATACGCCCGTCTCAAAGAAATCGTACAGAACTTTATTTTCATTGGAAGCACAGATTAATTTTGCAATGGGAATACCCATGTTTTTCGCAAAATACGCCGCAAGGATGTTACCGAAATTCCCTGTCGGAACAACAGCGTTTATTTTCTGTCCCTGCGTGATTTCCCCTCTCTTTAAAAGCTTCGCGTATGCATAAACGTAATAAACCACCTGTGGCACGAGACGACCGATATTGATGGAATTTGCAGACGAGAACTGATAGCCTGCCGCGTCCATCTCCTTCTCCAACTCCTTGTCACCAAAAAGCTGCTTTACGCCGGTCTGCGCATCATCAAAATTCCCTGTAATACCTACCACAAATGTATTGTCACCCTTCTGTGTGACCATCTGCTTCTCCTGAATGGGGCTGACACCGTTCTTCGGATAAAATACGATAATCTTCGTTCCCTTCACATCCGCAAAGCCCGCGAGCGCTGCCTTTCCCGTATCTCCGCTTGTCGCCGTCAGAATCACGATATCATTCCTGACGTTGTTCTTTTTGGCAGAGGTTGTCAGTAAATGCGGAAGAATGGAAAGCGCCATATCCTTAAACGCAATCGTTGCGCCGTGGAACAGCTCCAAATAATACGCACCGTCAACCGATACAAGCGGCGCAATCTCCTCCGTATCGAATTTGCTGTCATATGCTTTCCGGATGCAGTCCTTAAGCTCCTCCTCGGTAAAATCCGTCAAAAACAGCTTCATTACCTCATAGGCAGTCTCCCGGTAGCTCATCTGCGCAAGCTCTTCAAGGCTCTTATCCAACACCGGAACAGACTCCGGCACAAACAGGCCGCCATCCTGCGCAAGTCCCTGTAAAATTGCCTGAGACGCCGTTACTTTTTCCCCGTTGCTCCTTGTACTTCTGTAAAACAAATCCATTTCACATTCTCCTCTAAAAACCGTTTTCTCAGTAATCTTTTCAACAAATAAGTATAACATAGTATTTTTGCGACTGCAACCAAAAACACAGACCCTCCGGCAGGCTGTATTACAGGTCAGCCATACCGTCAGGTCCGTGTTTACTATATATTTTATTATATTCCGGGGAAACACTTCCTTAGAACTGCTTGTGCCTCATATGACTTGCCGATATGGCATAGGAAATCCCAAGGGGTACCATTCCTGCCAAAAAGCACTCTCCCAAGAGCAATACCATATTCTGTTCAAAGAACGCATTTATCATCTCTTCCAATTGAACAGCCTGCGCGGATACCAGCTTTGCTCCCAGAAAAATCACCGCATATACGACTGCTACCACCGCCAGAATTACGACTCTGCACTTTGCTGTTCCAAATATAAGCGCAACCGGAACCATCACAGCTATAATAAATGCCCCAAGAACCAGCATCACTGCCGAGGTCAAAATAATCTCCGTCACATCGCCGTTTTTCCACCAGAATCTTTGAATCAGACAGCCCAGAAGCAGTGATCCTCCCCATACGCCAAGCATAATTATCAGTCCAAATAAATACTTTGCCCTGACGTAAGCTCCCCTGCCTGTAGGGAGTGTTACCAGGAACGCCATACCGTTATCCATCTCATCATATGCGAGCGAAGTAATAATAAGTATCGCTGCCATCACTGTCTCATAAGAAATCACATAGCCGATATGCGCTCCGTTATTGGTAAAGAACAGAACCAGCATAACCCCTGCGGTAATCACCAAAAACATTTTCTGAAGCATCAGCATTTTAAAATCCTTAATCAACAACCCTTTCATATGGTCTCTCCTTTCACCATCATTGTTATCACATTATCAATACTTCCCTTTTCCATTGCAAGCTCCGGATAATTCTCCGTATAAAACTGCTTCCGGTTTGTCAGACAGCAATAACCATGGTCTTCCTTTCTCTGCCGCAGGATGTAGCTCTTATCCAGTCGCGCATACTGCTCCTGCGTCAGCTTCATCATACCATATTCTCCCAGCAGGACATCCGTGTCCTCATGCAAAACAATTTCCCCATGATCTATCATATAAACATCATCACAAAAGTTCTCAAGGTCACTCGATATATGTGAGCTGATCAAAATACCGCACTCCTCATCCTCCATATAGGCACGGAGCAGATCCAGCAGCTCCTCTCTGGCAAGGACGTCCAGCCCTGCTGTGGGTTCATCCAGAATCAGCAGTCTTGCCTTATATGACATTGCGAGCAAAAGTCTCAGCTTCGCCTTCATTCCGGTAGAGAACTCCTTCAGGTACTTATTCATCGGAAGCTCGAAGCGCGCGCATTTGTCCCGAAAATCCTTGGCATCAAACCCGGCATATTCCGCACGCATAATCGGTATGATATCCTTTATCTTAAGAAAATTACTAAAGCCTGTATCCGCAAATGCTACACCGATATTCTCCCGCTCCTTCGCGGTCAGCGCCTCCGGCGCTTTGCCCAATACGGAGATTTCCCCGCTATCCGGCGTAATCAGACCTAAGATTGCCTTAAATGCCGTACTTTTGCCAGCGCCATTCTGCCCGATCAGTCCCGTAACATGCCCCGGCTGCAGCTGCATAGAGCACGCCAGCTCAAACGCGCCATAGCGCTTCTTTACATCCTTCATCTCTAACAACATTTCTTATCCCTCCATAATAATCTCAAACAGTTCCCGAATATCCTGCTCCGTCATGCCGCTGCTCCTTGCCTTACGAACTGCCGACTCAAAGGCCGCCTCGACCTCCTTGCGCTGCTCCTCCAAAAGCAGATTTTGATTCATTCTTGAGACAAAGCTTCCCTTTCCATGCACTGTGACGATAAATCCCTCCTGCTCCAGTGCGTCATACGCCTTTTTTACCGTCAGGGCACTGATACGAAGCTCCTTGGAAAGCGTTCTGACCGACGGCAGCATCGCCTCCTGCTGCAGCCACCCCTTCATAATATGCTCCTTAATCTGCCCGACAATCTGTTCATAAATCGGCTGCATGGAGGAATTATTAATAATCAAATCCATTCCCGTAAATCCTCTCCTCTCATACTTGTTATCCCCTCTTTCACAAACAGTATATAACAGTGAGAGACTGTTGTCAACTGTTATATACTGTTTATTTTTAAAATAATGTTATGACCGGAAAACACGGAACAAATGCTGCCACGCCCGCAGACCGATTTATACAAAAAAAGAGTGCATACATACCATAACAGTACATCTGCACCCGTTTGCAAAAGTTTCACTCTTCATTCTATATTATGAATTATGGCGCATAGAAGTCATGTCCACCATAAGAAAACAGAAAGGTAAGATTATTATCAAACCATGATACATTCTCAACCGCCGCATATTTTCTGGCCATAAAATACATTGCCCCATTGGAAACATCCTCGCCGCGGAGCGCACTGAAAACGACCTCCCGCGTCTCCTCGGAAATCGTCACCGAATCAATCGTACCGTTTGCCACAGGGGAAAACTGTGCTACATTCTGCGACTTCTGGTATACAACCTCCGTCACGCTATTGGGAAAACGCCTGCTCCTGACACGGTTAATCACCACGTCCGCCACCAAAAGCTTACCCTTTCTGTCCTCTCCGCCGGCCTCCGCCTCTACGATTTTCATCAGTACCTCTATATCCTGCTGCGACACGTTAATGCAATAAGCGGGCGCCAGGTCCTTGTATGTGATAATCCGCTGGATGGATGCCCGCGGCTCGGTCTCCACAATCCGAACAAATTGGTCTTCAACAGTATTCTCAAGCTGAAACGCCGCCGGCTTAACTCCCTGCACGATATAGCCTCTCGCAAACAGGAGCACTGCCGTGAGCGCCGTATTGACGCCAAACAAAAGAAAAGAATTTTTTGAATACATGTCCGCTTTCACTACCTTTCTCACCTCCGGTAAAAACTGAAGTTCAGTTTTTACTGAAGGTACCTCCGTATTTACATTATATGTACTTGTCCACAAAATAATGTCTGTGAAAATATCTGAAAGTCTGCTATAATCATCTATAGTTATTGGCAAAACCGGCAGAATTATTCAAGAAACTCCCTTTCTGCGTGTTTTCGCCTGCTTATTATCGGAGGAATACGGACACTGCTATGTTAAAGGGCGTATACAAAGCACAAAAAAAGGACGGTTCGGTCTATTACCGTGCGTCCATCACACATAAAAATAAGCATATCAGTCTGGGCAGCTTTGACACCATGCAGCAGGCAGGCGCCGCCTACGCGGAAGCCGGCAGGCTTATAAACACTTCCGAACTGACCGTTCACAATTATGATGAGGCCTCCCCGCTCTCCTTTGAGAAATGGGTTATCCTCATTAACTTCCGTGATAACGGTATTTATTTCGGCACGCCGATTTATGCCCGTCCGAAGTTTTTTTACTATTATCTGTCCGGCTCCGTTGTCCTGAAGTTTGACATTGATGATTTGTTCTATTATTCCTCCCATAAGATTATGAAACGCGACGGGCATTTGTTTGTGGCAGACTACGGGATGCAGGTAAATATTCTGAGCCGCTACGGCATCCGCAGCTTTGCCGTAGCAGGACGCGATTATCTCTTTATCAACGGCGACGACACGGATTTTCGCCGCGCGAATCTCAAAATCGTCAACCGATATCAGGGCGTCTGCGCCGTCACTGTAAGGGGCAAGACGAAATACAAGGCAAAAATCAATGTCCCCGGATATTTTGTTATCGGAACCTACACCAGTGAGATTGAAGCCGCC
>CAMWYL010000214.1 GCA_947178465.1 uncultured Lachnospiraceae bacterium
ATATCATAAAATGTATATGTAATTGTGGCTTCCCTGTCATATACGGATGCCTCCGCATCCTCCGGAATATGGTCTTCATAAGAGACTGACGCCTTCGGCCGCACCCAATATTCCGGTATCAGTATGATACGTATCTGATGTCCCGGCGTCCCGCTGAAACTGATATCCATTTTGTTTCCTTTCGGACTGTCAATCTCAATCAAAGAATAGTGCTCCCCATTGACCTGTCTGGCACCATCCGCATTAAAATTCGTTGTTAAATCCCGTATGGGGGAGCTGCTCGTCAGGAGCACGCGAACGGTGCTGGCATATGTAAACGGCATATCTATCTCCATCGCCACCGGCGCTTCACCGGCATCTACGATCGCCGCTGTCATTTGCCTGACACGAAACCGGTCCTGCAGTATGGAATCGATTGCAGACTGTATTTCCAGTGCCTGCGGGGAATGATATATCCCGCCGCCCGTTGTTACTGCCGCCTGAAAAATGGAGTTCTCCGTATCCTCCATCTCCTCGCCAAGCCCGATTACATGAATCCGGATGCCGTTCTCCGCAGCCTGCGCAGTCGCCTGCCGGTAAGATGAATAAGACTGTAACGTCGCCGCCTCATCCCCCATCAGGCACTCGCCATCGGAAAGCAGAACAATATCCTTCTCTACGGCCGAACCGGACAACAGCATTTCTACCGCCTGCTCCATCCCGGCTCCGGCATTACTGTAGCCTGTATATCGGACAGCCTCTGCCGCTTCCATTATTTCGCTCCTATGCGCGTTATCCAAAAGCGCCCGATTGGCACAGACCTCTGCATTGTATGCCACAAACCCGACCTTGTAATTGGAGGGTAATGTATATATGAATTGTGCGATACTGTCAATGGCATAGCGGTTGGGATCATTTGTTTTCATGCTTCCGCTTACGTCCAACAGGAATACAACCGCCTTTTCGGTCCCTGCTGTGTCTTCCGCATATACGGTGTAGGGAGCTATAACCGCTGACAGGAATATCCAGACTACAGCAAGATATTTGATTAGAGAAATCTTACCTCTCACTCCCATTCAGCTCCTCCCTAAAATAAATTCATCAAATCCTCATCTGACGATGCAGGATTTGTCTTCCTTTTGAATGTTTTGTCGAATCCTGTAAGTTAATCATACCGTCCGCTTTCTAAAATGACCATGACGTTCCGTGAAAATATAATTTTCACGGAACGTCATGGTCAAATACAAGTTTGTGGTTTATTATATTATTGTAGTATGATTTCGGGAGCAAAAGGGATTTTGTCCCCAACCACTGTCAACGGATTGCTTCGTTGCTTTGCAATTCCCGCAATCCTGCAAGCATATTTAAGGAGGAATTTGAAACATGAAAAAAGTAATTGCTACTCTTTTAACCTTATGTATGGTATTGGTTGTTATTCCGTCAGCTCCGAATGGTGATAATGATAATCAGGGGATTAGTTTGCATGCGTATTCCAGTCAAGCTCACGACAATTAATCAATAGATTTATGAAACTTTTCCTCATATGCTTTTCGCAATACGAAAATAAGACTTTCTCTGGCATATAATTCAACCAGATAGTACCCATATCTAAGATATTTTTCTTCTGTGTCCGGCAAACCCTGTTTCCCATATACCAAAGACAGGTTTGCCAATATATCTCCTGCCATATCCCCTCGGCAACACTTCAGACTGTGATTCAGCCCCTCCTTTCCAACTACTTCTGCTTCTTTGAATTCATTATTCTCTTCCAGATACCCTGTATAATTTATATATAAAGTCAATCCGGGAACAGCATGATACCGCATCGAAACCTTACTTTTTTTATAACGCTGCATTAGTTCTTCATAAATGCCAAGCGCCTCTTCTACTTTGCCGGCATCCCTCCAATTAATAGCTATGTGATTCCATATCATATATTCCGTTCGAAAAGGCACTCGATAAATCTTCATACCCGAATCTAACGGCGGCATCGTTAAATGAAGCAACTCCCAAAGCTGTTGGTTGGCCCGCTCCTGCGACAGCGCACTTTGAGCTATCTGTTCATAAATACGTTCCATTCCGATAAACTGTCTATTGACAGCTTTCGTCATGTCCAACCCTCTTTCGATTTCATCCAACAGCTTCATCGCCTCCTCCCGCCTGCCTTTGGGAAAGCATCGGTTATACTGCCTCACCTTTTCATATAACTCATAGTCATCCGCCTCGATAAACCCATAATAATTTTCCCGTTCCATCCCCATCTTCCTTAGCAGTTGATAAAGCTTCTTTTTGTTAGGGCTTCTCTTTCCATTCTCAATCCGAGACAGCGTCTCACATGAACAGATATTCGCACAGAGATACTCCTGCGAGAATCCCATTGCCTCCCGAAGGTCCCTTACCAATTCGTTGGTAATAATAAACTCTCCCTGAAAGCTGCTTTTCATAAATACCGGCATCATATCGGATTCCGGACGCTTTCCCGCCGCTTCGTATAAGAACGCAACTGCCTCCCGATATTTCCTGCATTGAAGCAGCTCCGGCTGCTTTCCCAGCTTTTCCAGACAGGCTTCTTCCAGCTCCAATATTTGCCACAAGGGACTTAAGGAACCGTTTTCCAGAAGGGACGCCTTACCTTTCCCGCACACGGCATACGCCTCTTCCACCCTGTTTTTATCCAGACAGAGTTGCCCCTGCAGCCAGGCGCAGTGCGGATAGACCTTTACCTGTTCCTCCGTGTCCGTATAATGATGCAGGATGTATCTGCCAAGCTGTTCCATGTTCTCCGACAGCCCGTCCGTATTTCCGAGCTTCCATTGGCAGTATGTAATCACCATGATAATCCGAATCTCCTGATTGCAGAGACACTCTCCGTTTCTGACCTTATGCATCCAATCCCCCTGTAAGGTACATGCAAGCGCCTGCTCCATCCGCTCCAGGCAGGACGCGTAATCCCGCTTTTGCACATAGCACGCTATCGCCTCCATTGCCATTCTGTATTGATTATGGATTGGACGCTTTTCGTCATTATAGACTCCATATTTTGAAATCAGTTTTTTCAGCTTTTCATAATCCCAATCTTCGATGCTGCGCTCAATCTCTATTCGATACGCAACAGACTCGTATTCACTGCTTGACACTGCAAGCTCCAGCTTATCGATGGACTTCCCCATGCGCTCAAACAATGCCTGCAGCGTAAAGTAATCAATCTCATGCCCGCCGTGCTCCAGTCTGCACAGCTCAGGTACACTTATGATACCCTCCGCAATGCGCTTCTGTGTTTCTCTCAATTTGTCACGCTCTTTCGAAAGCATGACTCCTAACTGTTGTATCATGGCTTATCCCCTTTGTGCTTATCCGAAGTATCGTCCGCTCTTTATAGTTACATTATACTCATTTTTTATTTTTGCACAAGTGGGCATAAAAATCTCACCAGTCTTCTTCTATGTCACTCCAATATTTTTCTCCTTCTTCCGGGAGTATTTCCGGTTACCTAATGGTTGAATTAATCTTCCGCATACTTTTTTCTTGCTATATCCGCTATAGCATAAGCTCCTCTCCCATTTCCGATTATAATCATCATCCCCTATCTCATGTATACTAAAACAAATAATGCAAAAAATCATATACAGCAACCGAATGCAGGCAGGCTGTCCGCCCCGACCGCGATTCCCTCACACTCTCTTATTACTTTAGAGACCGATATCCTCCGCGTCCTTTGGCAGTCTCCTCACATGCCGCAGGAACGCCGCGGCAGCCTTTCCTTCCTCAATATCATAAGTATATCCAAGCCCCGCGGCCACATATGCCGTCGCAGCCTCAAACAAATCACACATACGGAACACGGCCTCCCAAGCCTCCTCTACATCCCCTCCAAAATAAGAGCTCAGGTATTGCTGATATTCCTCCCTGTCAAGCCATCGGTACAGGTACTTCGCCGACTTCCCGACGCTGACACTGAAATCCGTTACGATTCCGACCTTCCACGCAAGCATTTTTTCCAGCTGCTTGCGCACAACGAAGTTCGTCATATCCTGCACATACGGCATTTCCTCCCGCCACAGACCCTTCGCAATATTATTGCTGCACCACCAAAACTCATTGGCACAGGCGCGAAACTGTTCCTCCGACGGCTTCTTCACATGATAGTCTTTATCTGTAGCTTCCGGTATCTCGGGCAGAATACCGGCTTTGTCCAACAAAATCCGGCAAAGCTTATCATCATGAATATGTGCCTTCGCATGTGCAACCGTTTCCACATGAAGGTCGATTCTGTTGCCGTCGTCAAACTGCATCAGCCACCCATATAAATTCTCCTTGTCACTCGGATAATTCGGGATTTCATCAGGATACTGCATATACAGGATGTTTCCGAATATGCGAATCCAGGCTTTATCCTCGATAAATGACTTTGTATCCGTCACCACAAATACAATATCATAATCCTGAAAAATATCCTTCGGCACATTTTTGTTTGTCCTTGAACCGTTCATGTATACCGCCAAAATCCTGTCATCCGCATTTGCGATATCCATAAACATCTGATACATGGCTGCTTCACTTCTCATAAATGCCCTCCTTCTCTAAGGGAACCACCGCAAGCGTCTTTCCTGGTGGGAGAAGTATATTTTAATCTCTTCTCATCACTGCCACCCTGTGTATTCATACGGCGCCATTTCCAGCTTATCCAAATCAATCTCATAATCCTTCTCATCAAAGTCACCCGATTTGTCCTTGGACGGATACCAGATGCGGATTGCCTGCTCCTCGGGCAGATATTGCGAGCCTCTGCAGTTTGCCCAGTCCAATGCATCTTCATCAAGCTCCTCCTCCAGCAGCTCGTCCCCAAACCCTTGCCAGACCCAACCGTCTTCATAGTGATAAATCAATGTCCGGCATGCACCGTCCGCAAGGTACATCACATTGCAGATCAACTCCCTGTCCCCGTCGCCGTCAAGGTCAATCATGTGATCAGTCGGTCCGTTTGCATGTCCGTCGGGAAGCGTCCAGCTTGCCGCCAACGGAATCGGTTCACCGTCCTCCTCTATCGCATAATAGTTTGCCAGATAACCAAAGCCTTGGAAATCCTCATATACGCAAAATCCGTTATGTCCAAGCAGATTTTCAAAGGCCTTCGCCGTAAACTCCTCCGGCGAATTATAATCCAGCTTCTTTTCATAGACCTGAATAACCCGCTCCATGCTTCCCTTGTGCACCACCAGCTTCAACGACACATCAGGAATCTCGTCCTGAAGCGATACCTTGTAATCGTCCACCGAAACCGTCCAGTAAATCGTCCCTGCGGTTTCCGACTTCTCAGGCGCGCGCTCCTGTTCCGTATCCTCACTGCCGCCCTGCGATTCCTCCGCCTCTTCTCCTGCGTATTCCCAAGGCTCTTCCGCCCTCTCTTCGCCGCACCCCTCAGCTTCCCCGGTTTCTTCTTCCGCACGCTCCTGCACTTCTTCCGGCTCTTCCTCCATACGCTCCCACAGCTCCTCCGGCTCCTTGCCGAAAACTTCCCTGCTTTGGCATCCCGTGAGCGTTGCCGCCAACGCCAATACCAACGCCGCTGCCACAATTCCTGTCCTTCTCATAAAGTAATCATGCCCTTTCTATCCTCTGTAACAATAACCGTCTCGTTCTTATTTCCTGAAAATATCCTCAACCCACACGTAAGAAAGCTCGTATGTGGGATTTCCCGCTTGAACCGCATATCCGGCATAGTATTGCACAATCCCATCCGGCGTCAAATTTTCATTCCCCTCCGAATCGCGCACTCCCATCATACAATACAAATGCATCAGAGTTGCATCATTTTGAGGGTAAAATTAAAAAATTTATAAAATTTTTGAGCGTAAGGAAATATTTTGACATCTGATGCAATTCCTGATAGGATTCTAGTGTGAAAAATACATCTAAGGCAGTAAAAAACACTGCCTAAGATGTATTAAAT
>CAMWYL010000215.1 GCA_947178465.1 uncultured Lachnospiraceae bacterium
ACCCATAAGAGCGTTTCAAAGAAATGTGATAAGGAAACGCGGACGCTGCTGGCTGACGCGATACCCAAGGATACAGCCTACGGAATCGTAGTTCGCACACACGCAGCCTCCCTTTTAAAAGAGCCACAGGCTTCCAATCCGCTTCAGCCCCTCTTGGACGAATGTACCCGACTGACCGCCATGATGGAGAAGCTGCTGCAGGAGGGAATCCACAGAACCTGTTACAGCAGGATTTACAAGGCGGTACCGGCTTATCTGGCATATCTGCGGGATGCGGACAGTACGCAATATCGTCGGATCATTACGGATGATGAGGCGCTGTATCGGGAGCTTGTTGACTTTGCCGCCGCCCATATGCCGGCGCTTTCCGAACACATTATTCTGTATGCCGACGACTCTTACCCCTTACAAAAGCTTTACAGCATACAGACAAAGCTGCAGGAGCTGACATCCCCTCGGGTATGGCTGAAATCCGGCGCATATCTCGTAATCGAGAAAACGGAAGCGTTGTATGTAATCGATGTGAACTCAGGAAAAAATATTTCCAAAAAGAACGCGACCCGATATTTCCATGACATCAATATGGAAGCCGCCGCCGAGTGTATGCGGCAGATTCGTCTGCGGAATCTTTCCGGTATTATTTTGATTGATTTTATCAACATGGAGGATGACCGGTTGAATGAGGAGCTTTTGCGGGAGTTGCGCGCGTTGGCAAGACAGGACAGGGTGCAGACCACCGTTATTGACATGACCCCGCTGGGCCTTGTCGAGCTTACGCGGAGCAAGAAAATGAAATCTCTGGCGGATCAGCTTCCCTTCCGGCCCGACAATCCGTAAAATTTTCCGAAATATCTTGACTTTTGAGGAATCGAATGCTATGATATACAAGTATGCCGCATAACGAGGTTGAAGCATGTAGCATTTTATACATCACCAAAGTTAGCGAGTAATTATTTAGGAGGTGCAATATGTACGCGATTATTGCAACAGGTGGAAAGCAGTACAAGGTTTCCGAGGGAGATATTATCAGAGTTGAGAAGCTCGATGTCGAAGACGGAGGCACTGTAACTTTTGACAAGGTTATTGCTGTTAGCAATGATTCTCTCAAAGTAGGCGCGGACGTAGCCAGCGCATCCGTCACAGCTACCGTTATGGGGCAGGGACGCGCGAAGAAGGTTATTGTCTACAAATACAAGAGAAAGACAGGCTATCACAAGAAAAACGGTCATAGACAAGCATACACTCAGGTTAAGATTGATAAGATCAACGCTTAACAGATGTTGTTCGTTCGATTTATATGACTAGGATTACTATTTATAAATCCAATAAAGACAGATATACGCGCTTTACGTGCGAAGGGCATTCCGGTTTTGCAGTATCCGGCAAGGATATCGTGTGCGCATCCATATCCGTATTAGTGATTAATACGATTAATTCCTTGGAGACATTTACCAAGGATACAATGGAGGTATCGCAGGATGAGGACAGCGGTCGTATTGATTGTCGGTTTTCCTCGGAAACGAGCGAGGCTGCAACGCTTTTGATAAATGCTATGATATTGGGTTTGGAGACCATTGCAGAGCAATGGGGCGGGAAATACTTAAAACTTAAATTCAGGGAGGTGTAGACCATGATGAAATTAAACCTTCAGTTTTTTGCTCATAAGAAGGGTGTCGGCTCTACCAAGAACGGTAGAGATTCCGAGTCTAAGAGATTAGGGGCCAAGAGAGCAGATGGTCAGTTTGTAAAGGCAGGCAACATTTTATACAGACAGCGCGGAACAAAAATTCATCCGGGCGTAAATGTTGGAAGAGGCGGAGATGATACATTATTTGCATTGGTGGATGGTGTACTCAGATTCGAGAGAAAGGGAAGAGACAGAAAGCAGGCTTCCGTTTATCCTGTAGAAGAGAAATAAGACCATACGCGAGAATGCATGAAGGCTTCAGGCTCCGCCTGAAGCCTTTTCGTATCAAAATAATCGAAAGGTTGGTAAGCAATCAATGTTCGCAGACAGAGCTAAAATATATATCAGAAGCGGCAAAGGCGGCGACGGTCATGTATCCTTCCGAAGGGAGAAGTATGTTCCCAACGGCGGTCCTGACGGCGGCGACGGTGGAACCGGTGGAAGCGTTATTTTTGAGGTGGACAAGGGATTAAATACATTGACCGACTATCGCCATATTCAGAAATATTGCGCACAGGACGGCGAACCGGGCGGCAAACGCAACTGTCGCGGGAAAAACGGTGAAGACATCGTGTTAAAGGTTCCGGAGGGTACGGTTATCAAGGAATTTGATTCCGGGAAGGTCATTGCCGATATGTCCGGAGATAACAGCAGGCAGGTTATCCTGCGGGGCGGAAAAGGCGGAAACGGCAACCAGCATTATGCGACCTCCACCATGCAGGCACCGAAGTATGCGCAACCCGGTCAGCCGGCAAGGGAACTCTACTTGTTTCTTGAACTGAAGGTCATTGCGGATGTCGGACTTGTCGGATTTCCCAATGTCGGGAAATCCACGCTGTTATCGCGTGTTACGAATGCGCGTCCCAAGATTGCCAACTACCATTTTACCACCTTAAATCCAAACCTCGGCGTGGTGGATTTGGAGGACGGTAAGGGCTTTGTCATTGCGGATATTCCGGGGCTGATTGAAGGCGCTTCGGAAGGGATTGGTCTCGGCCATGAATTTCTGCGTCACATTGAACGCACGAAGATGCTGATTCATCTGGTAGACGCCGCCTCGACCGAGGGACGTGATCCCGTTGAGGATATTTATGCCATCAATAAGGAACTGGAAGCCTACAATGCGGATATCGCACACAAGCCGCAGATTATTGCGGCAAATAAAATAGACGCTATCTATTCAGAGGAGAGCAATGACCCGCTTCAGAAGATCAGAGCGGAATTTGAACCGCAGGGAATCAAGGTCTTTCCGATTTCCGCGGTTTCGGGTCAGGGCTTGAAGGAACTTTTATATTATGTAAGCTCTCTGTTGGAGCAGATTGACGAGCCGCCTGTCATATTTGAATCGGAATTTAATCCGGATACGGATATCGTGACGGGCAATGAACCGTACACTGTCAGCTATGATGAAGCGAGCAATGAATATGTGATCGAAGGTCCGCGCATTGAGAAAATGCTCGGCTATACCAATCTTGAATCAGAGCGCGGATTTGTCTTTTTCCAAGGCTTCCTAAAGAATAACGGCATTCTTGACGAGCTGGAGGCGCTTGGCATTCAGGACGGGGATACGGTACGCATGTACGGGCTTTCTTTTGATTACTATAAAGAATAACAATGCAAATGGAGGAAAAAATGACAAGTAAACAACGCTCTTATTTAAAGGGACTGGCTATGAATATCGACCCGATATTCCAGATTGGAAAGTCTTCCGTAACCCCTGAGAATGTTGAAGCAATTTCAGAGGTATTCAATACCCATGAGTTGATCAAGGTCGCGGTCCTTAAAAACTGTATAGACGATCCGAAGGAAATTGCCAATGCAGTAGCGGAACGCACCCGTTCACAGGTAGTTCAGGTTATCGGTAAGAAGTTTGTACTGTATAAACCCTTTAAGGAAAATCCAAAAATCATTTTGCCGCGCGAATAATTCATTGAATACGGGTGATTTCCATGAATGATTTCTCTGTAGAAAATTTATCTGCGAAAAATAGCATAAAAAGCACAAAAGTGGGCATTATGGGCGGCACCTTCAATCCCATCCACAACGGACACCTTGCCATTGCACAAAAAGCATATGAAACAGCCGGTTTGGATAAGGTTTTGTTCATGCCAAGCGGCATTTCCTACATGAAAACGAATGTTCTTGCGCTTTCAAAGCGACTGGACATGGTGCGGCTGGCAATACGGGAATATCCATGGTTCGAGCTTTCGCTTGTTGAGGCCGAACGGAAAGGCAATACCTATACCTATGAGACACTGCGACAGCTGACAATGGAGAACCCGAGTGTTTCCTATTATTTTATTATGGGGGCAGATTCCCTTTTCCATATAGAGGAGTGGCGGGAACCGGAACAGATTTTTTCCATGGCGACACTTGTCTGTGCGGTACGGGAAGACTATGGCATAGAGCGGCTTCGTCATAAGGGAGAGGAGCTTACGCGGCTTGGCGCAAAAATTATTTATTTGGACATCCCGAAAATTCCAATATCGTCCACGGAAATAAGAGCGCGTGTACGCAGCAGGCTTTCGATCGCCGAGCTTGTGCCAAAAAGTGTATCGGAATACATTACACAGGAGCATTTGTATTATGAAGAAGATTAAAAAATACTTAAAGAAGCATCTTACAAAGGACCGGTATCAACATACTGTCAATGTCGCACATACCGCAATCGCAATGGCCATGAGATATAACCTCGATACGACGAACGCAAACTTCATCAAGCGGGCGGAGTTGGCCGGAATGCTCCACGATTGTGCCAAGTGCATGGATAATGACAAGAAACTCAAGCTTTGCGAAAAGCATAATATTCCCTGTAGTAATTTTGAACGGGAGCATCCGTATCTGCTTCACGGGAAGGTAGGCGCATATATCGCAAAGGAAAAATTTCATATTTCCGACAATGATGTTTTGCAGGCCATCACATGGCATACCACCGGCAGACCCGGCATGTCCCTGCTGGAAAAGATTATCTTTATTGCGGACTATATAGAGCCTTCACGCCGGCCGATTCCGGAGCTGAACGTAATCCGCAGACTTGCCTTTGAGGATATTGACAAGGCAATGGAGAAAATCCTGCTTAATACGCTTAAATTCTTGGAAACAAAGGGAAACCCTATCGACGCAATGACACAAAAAACATATGACAGTTATGTCAAAAACGCTTCAAGAACGGAGGTAAAGTTTTGAATAATATAGAGAATGTAAAGGAAGCTGTTCGTATAACGGTGGACGCGCTTGCCGATAAAAAAGCGGAAAACATACAGATAATTGATATCAGTGAGATATCCGCAATTGCAGATTACTTTATCATTGCCAACGGCAGCAACAGAAGCCAGATACAGGCGCTTGCCGACAATGTTGAGGAGAAACTCGCCGCTGCGGAAATTTTTCCGAAGCACATTGAGGGCTATAATAACGCGAATTGGATACTGTTGGATTACAGGGATATTCTTGTGCATGTATTTGACAAGGAGAGCCGCGGGTTCTATGATTTGGAGCGATTGTGGAGAGATGGAAAATTAGTGGAAGCTTCGGAGATTTAAGCGAGCTCGATACTTTATGCTACACGCCTCATTAAAATTTTCTTCCTTTAGCCTCATGAGCTCCCCCGTTGCAAAAAGCAGTGGGGGAGCAAAACCTTGCATTATCATTTTATCAGTGGCGATATAAGCGGAAAACACCGTATACTTTTCCAAGAATATCTACATTATCTACAATAATCGGGTCCATCGTATCATTCTCGGGCTGCAACCGGAAATGACCGTCTTCCTTATAAAAGGTCTTCACCGTAGCAGAATCATCAACCAACGCGACAACCGTATCTCCATTTTGAGCGGTATTGCACGCATTTACGAAAATGCTGTCCCCATCAAAGATTCCGACATTCACCATGCTGTCCCCCTTAACCTTTAACACAAAAGACTCTCCGGCAGGAACCATATCCGTGGGAATGGGGAAATAACCCTCAATATTCTGCTCCGCTAAAATAGGAAGCCCTGCGGCTACCGTACCGATAATGGGAATGCTGGCCATCTCATGTCGTACCATCTGAAAGCTGTCATCCATAATCTCATTGGCGCGCGGCTGGGTCGGATCTCTTCGGATATACCCGTTCTTTTCTAACGTCTCCAAATGGGAGTG
>CAMWYL010000216.1 GCA_947178465.1 uncultured Lachnospiraceae bacterium
GAGTGTGTCATCGCAAATTGAGTCAACAGGACTGCAAGAACAGCTGCCGCAATCAGAAGAAACAGCTGCCTCATGTCCTTATGTGTACTGATTCCGTCCAGAATATATGCGGACAGCAAAAGCTCCATGTAAGGAATCGCCACTTCAAGCAGCTGCACAATTCCCATCACCGGAAAATAATATTTGTCTATTCCCTGCACATATTTCAACATTTTTTTCATATTCCTGATATGCTCCCGAATCGGAAGCTTACTTGTCAAATCTGTTCCCATTTTCCCTCATTTCCGCGCTGTACTCTGCGCCTCTTAAATTTATATGCAGCATGGCCGCTATCCCGCCTGCTCCGCCTGCGCTTCGTCGTAATAACTGCTCTGTATCTCGAACATTTTCGCATAAGTGTTTCCTGCGTTCATCAACTCCTCATGCGTTCCAATCTCCAGAATCCGTCCGTTTTCCAATAAAACGATTCTGTCGGAAAATTTCGTGCTGGCAAGCCGATGGGAGATAAAAACTGCCGTTTTTCCCTGACTGTATTTATTATAATTATCGTATACCTCGCTCTCCGCAATCGGGTCAAGCGCCGCTGTCGGCTCATCCAATACAAGAATGGGTGCATTCTTATACAGGGCGCGTGCCAGCAGGAACCGCTGCTGCTGCCCGCCGGATAATTGCACACCGTTTTCCATCAAAGCTCTTGTCATATAGGACTTTAAATGAAACTGCTTTTCCTGAAGCTTCTGCTTCAGACCTGCTTTCTCCAACGCATCCCACGCTCTTGCCTCATCCAGCCGTTCGATGCGGTTCATCACCAGGTTTTCCCCGATGGTAAAGGGCAGAATTAACGGCTCCTGAAATACAACGGAAAACAGTTGATACAGCTCTTCCTTGGGAAATTCGCTCCGGTCAATGCCGTTTATCAGAATCTGTCCCTCATCCGGCTCGTACATTCCGCACAGAAGCTTTACCAGCGTGGTTTTCCCGGCGCCGTTGACGCCCACAAGCGCAAGCTTCTCCCCTGCGCGGATGGTCAGGTTCAAATGTTCAAAAACATTTTTCTTCTCAAAGGCCGCCTCTTCACTCTCCTCTTCCTCGCCGCTGTCCCGATAGGAAAAGCTCACATCCCGAAATTCAATTTCCAAAGGCGTCTCAAGCTCTGTAATATGCCTGCTGCCGCTCGTCCGATTCTCCTCCGGCAAATCCAGATAAGCCCTCAGATAATCCGTACCGTTTGCCGCACCGCGAAGTGACGCCAGTGACCCCATAATGTTGTTAATAAAGCCTGAAAAGCCCGTTATCGCGCCAAAATAGAGTACGAACTCCCCAACACTCACGCCGCCTGCAGACACCTGATACAGAAGATACGCATAGGCACCCAGATTCCGTCCTGCCGCCAATGCAAAGCCAATCTTCTCATAATACGATGTTTTTTTTCGGGACTTTTCCTCCAGGCTCCGGATCTCTCCGATGGCCTGATTGCGCAGTCGAATCATCCACGCCTTCATCCCATATATGCGGATATCCTTTGCACCCTGCGTATTGCCCATAGCTCCTCTTACGCAGTAGTAATGCTTCTGCGCAACGGCCTTCGCCTCCCGCAGGGACTCCTCATACCGGATGTGGCACATACTGACCGCATAATTGATAAAGGACAACACCAGCAGAATCAGGAGCATCGGTACGCTCAGATAACCGATTACCGTCGAATACAGGAAAAAGCTGAGTACATTCACAGACAGATTAACGGTCTCTGCTACCATCTTTGAAGCGGCGGACCAATCACCGCTCTGTAAGGCATCATACGCTTTCCAATATAATTTCTTGCATTCTCCCGATTCCACATCCGCATATTTGATCCGCAGGCTTTTCAGGAAAATCAGTCCCATTATATTTCCCCGCTGCTCATTATACAGATTATATTTCCCGAAATTAACACCTCTGTTCAGACCGTAAAAAATCATCATGACAAGGGTATAGATGCACAAAAACTGCACTGCGTATCTCACGGTTACACCCTGCTCGACCAGATCAAGAGCAAGCTTCGGCAGATAAATGGAAAAAAACGGGAGCAGTGCGCCAAGCAAAATCTCCACCGCACAGCACACCAAAACCGTAGGCTCATATTTCCGGTAGTGACGGATTAAAAAGCATATATCGCTTATAATGCTGTAATGCCTGACCTCAAATTCTTTCTTTGTTGGTTCCATAAATGTTCCTCCTGTCATGTAAACGCAAATCCTTATACCAAAAAGTCTATCACAAAAGCCTTTACACATAAAAAATGTGCATGAGCGGTCTTACTCATGCACGAGTGGTATGTCAATTTTTACATTACAGAGGCAGCAGCACCTCCGTGACAAAAATATCCTCCTCATCCTGCCGTTCGAGGTATCCGTGGTATCGATTCACAACCTTGTCGATTCGCATCAGGCCGAAGCCATGATTTTCCTTGTTCTTTGTGGAGGCATAGACGCTTCCCGCTCTTTTTAAGGGTTCTCCGACTGCGTTCATAATATAAATATAGAGTTGTCCTTTTAGGATATCTATATATACACGGATAAACCGCTTTTCCTGTTCCGGGATTTTCATGCATGCCTCCATGGCATTGTCCATCAGATTTCCGATAATCAGACATACGTCCACCTCCGAAATCGCGGTGTTCAATTCCTTCGGAACAATCGCCTTTGCATTCACGGCAATGCCTTTTGCCGCGGCTACGGAGATTTTGCTGTTGAGAACCGCATCTACCATAACATTTCCGGTCTTAATAACCGTATCGACCGTGGTCAGGTCTGCATCCAGCGCATTTAAATAGGCCTCAAGCTCTTCCAGCTTTCCCATTGCCAGATGCGCTTTCATGGTCTGAATGTGATTATGGTAATCATGCCGCCAACCTCTTGTCCGGCGGTACATGTTCTGTACTTCCTCGCAATGCTTTTCCAACAGATCGCTCTGGTAGCGCAGGGTGCGCTTATCCACCATGGCATAAATCAGATACCGCACGAGGAGGAAAATTCCCAAGAGTAAAAGAATGGCGGCCGCTGCCATCCATATCCACATGCCCGATGCTTTTTCTCCCATGCTTCTCCTCACCTCCGCCCTGACGGTATTCGTCAGCCTCACAACCTTCTCATGGCTTCCTGCATTCCCTCTACTTCTTTGCAGCCCGCCCGACAGATTTATCGCTCATAAACGTCATCCGCCCGCTGAAACTGTTTGATAAACGCCTGATTGATTTTCGCATACATCCGTCTGCTGACGGGAATTCTGCTCCCGTTATCAAACGTAAGCTCTGCCTTACCGATTTGGTGGATACTTCCGATACGGCAAAGATACGAACGATGGCATCTCATAAATCCGTCAGCGCCCAGCTTCTCCTCTATCTCGGAAATACTCTCCATAATCTCTGTCCGCACCGTCTCACCGTCTTTGGAACAGGTTTCTGCCACGCAGCCATGCCCCTGCGCTTCTATATAAGTAATCCGCCGAATCGGAAGCTTTAGAACCTCCTCTTTTCCGTGTACGATAATATACTGCTCCTTCCGGCTTCGCTGAAGCACCTTATCCATACACTGCCCGACCTTTTCCCGGCTAATCGGCTTTAACAGATAATGGAGCGCCTCCACTTCATAACCGTCCTCGATATAATCCGAAATGCCTGTCGTGAACACAATGGCAATGTCCTCATCCCGCTCCCGTATTTTCCTCGCCATTTCCATACCGTTCATTTCCCGCATCTGGATATCGACAAACAGAATGTCAAAATCATTCGTATCCTCCCAGACAAACAGAAAGCTCTCCGCACTCGGGAATTCCCGTATCTCTACAGCGACTTCCTTTTTTCCGCTCCATTGCCGCAAATAGTCCTCCAACAGGTCTATATGCATCTGCTCATCTTCAATAATTGCAATCTTCATATCTGTAACGCTGCCTTTCTCCGTTCTCCACAGACTGACAATACATGCTTTGCCTGTCAGCGTATCAGCAGATTGCTCAGCTGCGCAAACTGCTCCAGGGTCAGTGCCTCTCCCCTGACAGTCGCAGGAAGACCCATCTCCGTCAGTGCGGCCGTAATATCTTCTTTGGTGACTCCCAAGTTCCCCGCGTTGAGCAGTCCGTTTACCAGCGTTTTTCTTCTCTGGTTAAAGGACGCCCGAATCAGCGCAAACAAATACTTCTCGTCCGCGACCTCCACCGGCGGCTTTGCGTAGCGCGTCAGCCGAATCACCGCGCTTCCCACATTTGGACGCGGCATAAAGCAGTTCGGTGGCACATTTGCCACGATTTCGGGTTTGGCATAATACTGAACCGCAAGCGACAGTGCACCGTATTCCTTCGTCCCGGGGCCTACCTGCATGCGGTCCGCGACCTCCTTCTGTACCATGACGGTAATGCTTTCTAACGGCACATGGCTTTCCAACAGTCCCATAATAATCGGCGTGGTAATGTAATAGGGCAGATTGGCAACGATTTTTATCGGCTTTCCGCCGTTTCGCTCTTCTACGATGTGATTGATATCAACTTTTAGAATATCTTCGTTTATAACAGTCACATTATCGTATTCCGACAGCGTATCCTCCAAGATCGGAATGAGCGCCTTATCGATCTCCACGGCGACAACCTCACGCGCGCACTCTGCCAGATACTGCGTCATCGTGCCGATTCCCGGACCGATTTCCAGCACACAGTCCTCCCCTTCTATCCGGGCTGCGGCAATAATCTTATCCAATACATGCGTGTCAATCAGAAAATTCTGACCAAATTTCTGCCGGAATTTAAAATTGTATTTTTGCAAAACTGCTATCGTATTTACCGGAATTCCTAAATTTGCCATTCGTGCTTTCCCTTCCGAAAATTCTCTCCGGCTCCGCTTTTCTCACAAATCAATGCCGAATAATTCTCTCGCGTTTTTGTCGGTTTCCTCTACTACCTTATCGTAATCAATATTTTTGATTTCCGCAATCTCCTTTGCAATAAGCGGTAGATACAGGGAGGAATTGCGCTTTCCCCGATGCGGCGCCGGTGCAAGGTAGGGGCTGTCTGTCTCCAGCAAAATCCGCTCCAGCGGAACCGCCTCGGCAACCTCCTTCATCTTCCTGGCGTTCTTGAAGGTAATCACACCGCCGATCCCGATATAAAAACCCATTTTCACATAATCAAGCGCCATCTCCGCGCTGTAGGAATAGCAGTGAATTACCCCGCCGATTTCCGATGCCCGCTTCGCCGCCATAATATCATAGGTATCCTTCGCCGCGTCCCTGGAATGAATGATCACCGGTTTCTTCAGCTTACGCGCAAGGTCAAGCTGCCGTTCAAACCATTTCTTCTGTATTTCACGCGCCGGCTCGTCCCAATAATAGTCAAGTCCGATTTCCCCGACCGCAACCACCTTGGGCTGTCTGCACTGCTCGGCCAGCCATAGGAAATTCTCTTCATTCAGCGCCCCTGTCTCATTCGGATGCACGCCTGCCGCGCCATAAATAAAGGGATACTTTTGCGTCAGCGCGATGGTGGACGCAGTGCTTTCAAGACTTGCCCCGACATTTACGATATGCGCGATACCATTTTCCTGCATTGCGGACAGCAGCGTTTCCCTGTCCTCATTAAAGGCTTCATCGTCATAATGCGCGTGACTTTCGAATATCATATAAATAACACTGCCTTTCTCTCTGTTCACCGATGAACGGTGACCTCTTTAAGCAAAAAGTGGAAAAAAAACACCGTCCCCGATGACTAAATCATCAAAAACGATGCTTCACTGCACCGCCAGGGGCTCGAACCCTGGACACCCTGATTAAGAGTCAGGTGCTCTAC
>CAMWYL010000217.1 GCA_947178465.1 uncultured Lachnospiraceae bacterium
CGATAAGTCCGGTTATTGTTATTTTGTCAGCTTTTGAATTTTTTCTGTTCATAGTAGTCCTCCTCATGTATCATATAAATTTTATATCAGTATATCTCAAACTGACATTTTAGAAATACACAATTATTATTTTTTTTTAGGGGACAGTTTGCGTAAGTCGAAACAATTTTGAAGAATATATTGATTTTTGTGGCTAAATACGATTAAATATAAGTAATGAGTTATCTGCGCGTTTATGGAAGGAATTTTACCAATGCAGTTTTAACCAACGGAATAAGGAAGGGGAAACGTCAATGAGTAATTTAGACACAAATAGTGGCGCTACGGCTGTCATTCCGAAAGGGACAGTGATCAATGGCAATATTGAGATAACGGACAAGCTTGAAATGTATGGTGAGATTAACGGAGATATTTATTCCGACAATTATGTGAATGTGTGCGGAAATGTTAATGGAAACATCAAGGCGAACGAGCTGTATACCAAGGATTCGTTTATCGAGGGACAGATTGATTGCATTCGGGGCGCTGTTGTTCAGGATAATACGGTTATTCTGGGAGACATCAATGCAGAGAGCCTTAAGGTGGACGGAGCGATTCAGGGAAAGCTGGATATCAAGGGCTGTGTGACGATAGGCGCGAAGGCAATCGTTGACAGCGACATTAAAGCGAAGTCGATTCATGTCGATAACGGTGCGGCTATCAACGGCTATTGCTCACTTTGCTATGCGGAGATTGATGCGCGCGCAGTATTTCCTGAGGTGGAGCCGGTAAGCGCGGCGCCTGCCAAGGAAGAGAAGGCGGAGCCTGTAAAAGAGGCCAAGGGTGAGAAAGCAGAGCCTGCGAAGGAAGCAAAGCCTAAGGCTGCAAAGAAGTCATAAGGAATCAGGCTTCAGCTTTATGAGTGATGATGTAAGGGGAACCTGTTGCCGTGGAACGGCATCGGACACAGAGGATATACTTGATTTTGCCAATATGGTCTTCAGTATGAGTCATGGCGGAATCAATTTCGCGACATTGCTCCCGAAAGCGTATGCACGGGAGCGATGCAGCATTTTAACCCACCATCTGATAAGGGAGAACGGAAAAATACGCGCGTTGACAGATACCTATCCGCTGGTATTAAGGCAGACGGACAGCGAGCTGCGCACCGCGTATGTAGGGACGGTTTCGGTTCATCCCGGCAGTCGTGGAAAGGGTTATATGACTGTATTGATGGAGGCGGTGGAGGCAGACGCGCGGGCACGGCAGTGTGATCTGCTGATTCTTGACGGCAGACGACAGCGCTATCGGCATTACGGCTTTGAACAGGCCGGCATGAGATGCTCCTTCACGGTCAGGCTTAAAGATGTGTGTGAATATTGCAGAGCTTTACATGAGAACAGCGGCGGGGATTGTGCCTACCGCTTTGTTTTGATGGAACCGGATATGGATGGTCTGGAGGATATCCTTGACGGAATGTACCGACTCTATGTACGCCGCAATGTCACGGCGCGGACGCGGGAGGATTTTTATTGGTGTCTGCAAAGTATGTCTGCCGATACCTATGCGGTCTTTAAGGGGGAGACGCTTTCCGGCTATATCAATATCTCGGAGGATGAGTCTGAGTTGTTTGAGCTGGAGCTTAACGGCAGTGTGCCGTTGGCAGAGGTTCTCCGCGACTTCATGCGGGAGCTGGACATCCCGGAGCTGATTGTTGCGGTAGGTGCGGATGAAAGCGCTAAAACAGAATGTCTGGACAGGCTGTGTGGGAACAACCGGACAGGCATGTCCCATCAGATAAAGATTTTGAACTACCCAAGTGTTCTCACGTTTTTATTAAAATGGAAGCAAAAATACAGTTCGCTTTCTGACGGGGAATTTGTGATAGGAGTGACCGGCGGGGAACAGCCGAAAGAATGCAGCCATTACAGGATGTGCGTGACAGGCGCAGAGGTCACGGTTTGCGAGACGGACGCTCCGGCAGATGTGATATTGGAGGGACCGGAGCTGGTGCGCGTGCTGACAACCGGTAATTTTTATCTGACATCGCAACGCCCGGAAAGTCCATTAAAAAACGCACCCGCAGGGTGGTTTCCGCTTCCGTTTTTCCTCCCCAATGCGGATACGTTTTAATATGGTTCGCGTTTTATTTTATCAGGAAATTGCGATAACATAAATCATTCTATCGTCGCTGCCGAGCGACGATTTTTCTGTTATAAGAAATTGCGGTAGAGTTAATTATTCTATCGTCGTTGCCGAGCGACGTTTTTAATCAGTCAAAAAATTGCAACAGAGTAAATCATTCTATCGTCGCTGTCGAGCGACGATTTTAATCAGTCAGAAAATTGCGACAGAGTAAATAATTCCAAGGAGAAAGCGAAGCATTCTCTTAATCGTCGCTGCCGAGCGACGATTTTTATTCCATAAATTTCCAAGAGTACATATTGACAGAACGGCACTTCGGACAGGGTATCGTATACTGGTCAAAGATAAACATTTTAATCTTGTCGTCAGCCGTGTTGGTGGTTACAATACGGCTCTGGCCGCATTTGCATAAAAACAAAATCTTTCTGTTAAGCCGCACTTCAAGGCTTTCTCCGCGTATTGCCAGCGCCTTTTCTATGTATTTGAGCTGCTCTTCATTGTGTACGCCGCATTCTTCAAGCGCCCATTTATATTCATCCCGAATAATGTGAAGAACATCGGAAGGGATGGTGCCGTAGTGTTCTTCCAGCTTTTGTTCAGTAAACATACCAATTCCTCTTTTCTAAAAATATCTCACTGATATTATCATTATAGCATTATTTTAATAAAAGTAAATCCGTTTTGAGGGATTTGTGCAAATCTAATGCGTTTGAGCAAAAAAGCCGATATATAAAATAGAAGATATTGGTAAGTAAGGCGAGCTTTCAGGCCGGGTACAAAGTGGAGGGAGGTGACAGGCATGACGAAGAGACGGGATACATTACAGCGAATATCACGGATTGACAATATTCATACGGTGCAGTATGAAATGCAGGAGGACGTGCCGTGCGGGCGTTTTATCGGATTTATGACCATAGAGGCGGTTCTTGACCTTTATATGACGGAAATCTCCTCCCCGATTATGATTAATTTCTGCCTGTTGCCTGAGCAGTACCGGAAGCGGCAGGAGAAAGAACGGTTGCTTTCCACGCCGGCATCAGTATTATCAACGGCGGTGATGTTATCACCATTTCCGGAAGAACGATTCGTGGAGTCGGAAAATCAGGCAGAGGCTTTGTCTTTGTCGGATAAGGAGGATACGAATCCGGAATTGGCAGAGGAGCAGAAGATGACCTTCCTGTATGACGCACTCGATGAAAACCGTGGTTCGGGTTTTCTGTTCTACTCGTATGACAGGCATGGTGCGCACAGCATTCTCGGGGAACAGCGCGCGGGCGGTTACGGTGATTATATGGTCAGCGGCACTTTTTCCGCAGGGTATTAGAGACCATATCTGCAGTTATTCAGCAGAGGTGGTCTCTTTTATATTGCATCCGCCGGAGGCCTGCGTCTTGCCAAAGGGGTAATATAAGAGGAATTCATGGTTGCAAAACCGGTTTTGGTTGGATATAATGGAATCGGAGGCTGATAAGGCATGAGGAAAAGAACAGGATTTCAATTTTATGTTAAGATACATGGGCGTTAGGGCTTTGCTCTGACGCTTTTTTGCTTGTTAAATATGTAACGGCCCTGCGGGCCGGCGGTTAAAGTGGAGGAAAGGGTGAAAGCTATGGAGACAGAGAATGCGGTTTTGATATCGGAAGAGAAGTTGAAGTATCTGAGGTTGTTGTCGGAAAAATATCCGTCAATTCCCTCAGTATGCAGAGAGATTATTAATTTAAAGGCAATTTTAAATCTGCCGAAGGGGACGGAGCACTTTATGAGCGATCTTCATGGCGAATATGAGGCGTTTTATCATATTCTGAACAACGCGGCGGGCGTTATCAAGGAGAAGGTGGATATGATATTTGCGTATCGGCTCTCCCCGCGGGAACGCCAGGAAATCTGTACATTGGTCTATTATCCGGTGGAAAAGCTTAAGCTCCTCAAATCGCAGAATATCGTAACGCCCTATTGGTATAAGATTACGCTTAAAAACCTGACGGAGCTGGCAAAGCTCTTGTCCTCCAAGTATACGCGTTCCAAGGTCAGAAAAGCGCTTCCAAATGAATTCAGCTATATTATCGACGAGCTTCTTCACGCGCAGCCGGATGAGGATAACAATCAGTATGTGTACCACGAAAAGATTATTGACACGATTATTGATATTGACAGTGCGGATGCGTTTATTGAGGCGCTCAGCAGATTGATCAAGCGACTTGCGGTAGACCGCCTGCATATTGTGGGTGATATTTATGACAGGGGCGGCAACGCGGACAGCATTATTGATTTGCTGATGCGGCATCACTCCGTGGATATCGAGTGGGGCAACCATGATATTCTTTGGATGGGAGCGGCCTGCGGGAGCGAGGCATGCATTGCCAATGTTCTCAGAAACAATATCAAGTACAACAATATAGAAATCCTTGAAAATGCCTATGCGATAAGCCTGCGTTCCCTGACGCTGTTTGCGGAGCAGGCGTATCCCAATCTGCCGCCGATGGAAGCGGCGCTCAAGGCGATTTCCGTAATCCTCTTTAAACTGGAGGGGCAGATTATCATGCGTCATCCGGAGTACGACATGGCAGACCGGCTGCTTCTGGATAAGATTGATAAGAGCCGAGGAGTTGTGCGTATCGGCGACGGGGAGTATGCGCTCAAGGACGCTTATTTTCCGACGTTGGATGAGCAGGATGCCTACACGCTGACAGACAGCGAAAGGCAGGTGATGGAGGATTTGCGGACGGCCTTTATCAACAGCCATATCCTTCGGGAGCATATGACCTTTTTGTATGAAAAGGGAAATATTTACCGCTGCCATAACGGCAACCTCCTGTTTCACGGCTGTATTCCGATGGATGAGAACGGCGAGTTTGACGGCATGAAGATTGGCAATACCGTCTATAAGGGGAAGGCGTATATGGATTTCGCGGGGAAGGTGGCAAGACGCGCGTTTTTTGAGACGCCTACGCAGGATAACCTCGACTTTATGTGGTATCTGTGGTGCGGCAAAAAATCCCCGCTCTCCGGCAGGAATATAAAAACCTTTGAGCGGACCTTTGTGACGGATTCCTCCACCTATGATGAGGAGAAAAACCCGTATTACCGTTTCTACCGACAGGAGGAATATTGTGTCAAAATCCTGCACGAGTTCGGGTTGGATTCGTCCCTGTCCCATATCATAAACGGGCATACGCCGATTAAGGTGTCCAAGGGGGAGTCGCCCGTAAAGGCGAACAACCGGCTGATTGTTATCGACGGCGGATTTTGTAAGGCGTATCAGAAGACGACGGGAATAGCGGGCTACACGCTGATTTATAATTCGCACGGGATGCGTCTGAAGGCGCACCAGCCCTTTGAGAGCATCGCGAAAGCGCTTGAGGAGAATAAGGATATCGAGTCTACCTCGAATTTCTTTGAAAAGGAGCCGGAGCGTGTAATGGTAAAGGACACGGACAACGGCAAGGTTATTCTCGAGACAATCCGTGATTTGGAGCTGCTGCTGATAGCATATCGGCGGGGATTGTTGGTTAAATAAGTATTTCCGTAACGAAAAGAACGCAGGTACAGTACACTGCCTGCGTTCTTTTTTATTTGATAGGATTAAGGTGTCAAAAGGTATTATTCTTTTTTCAATGAGGCAGATTGCACA
>CAMWYL010000218.1 GCA_947178465.1 uncultured Lachnospiraceae bacterium
ATTTGATACTATCACTATTGCACTTCTCATGTCAATATTTTATAAGAATCTTATTGAAATTTGTATAAAAACAATAATATCCGCTTTTTATTTTTGTGCACTGTGCATGTATGAAATTAAAAAAAGAGATTTATCCGTTTTCCGAAAAATACCTCTTTTTTTATCTCTATGTGAAACCGAATTCAATTTTACTAAACGTGCTTACAGATTCCGCTGCTCCCCCGCTCAACCAAAGTCGGCCGGACCATCTGCACACTGCTGACCTTGCGCCCTTCTATCAGTCCTATCGCGGTATCCATCAGCATTTTCCCATATTCCTCATAATTATAATCCACACTCGTCAGCGGCGGAATGGCAATCTCGGTCATATAGGTATTATCATAGCTCACAACGGAAATATCCTCCGGAATCCGATATCCCCGTTCTTTCAGGCATTTTATAATTCCCATCGCGGAAAAATCATTGATCGCGATTACCGCCGTCATACGGACGCCTGCCTCCAGAAGCTCGCTCATCTGCCTGTATGCGGTATCAACGTCATAGCTCCCCCCGTCCGGCACCAACTGCGGGTCAAAGGGAAGCCCATGCTCCTTTAATATCTGCTTATAGCGTTGGTACTTCTCAAAGGTCGAAAGGACATCCCGACGCCCTCCAACCAACGCAATCCGCTCATGCCCAAGCGCCAGCAAATGTTCCATCAGAATATCCATTGCCTGCATACTGTCAATACGCACTACATGGCATCTTGTCCCGTCCAGCTTACCGGTAATGACCATCGGCGTTGTTGCCATAATCCGGTTGACAAGCTCTACATATTCCTCATCCGACGCCAAGTCATCCACCCGCCCGCCAAATTGGATAATCGCCTCCACCTTTTGGTCGTGAAGGCTCTTGAGCAGTTTCGCTTCCGTTTCCTGTTCCCCAAGAAAATTGCAGAGTACCGCCGTGTACCCGGCCGCGCGTGCCGCCTGCTCACAGGCAATAAACATTGACGCATAGTAGGGATTCCTGATATCTGCCGAGAGAATCCCAATCGTCCGCGTCTTGGTATCCGCAAGCCCTCTCGCCAGCGTATTGGGTTTAAACTCGTATTTGTCAATCAACGCCTGGATTTTTTTCTTCTTCTCGGAACGGACATTTGCGCTGTTGGTCAGTACCCGTGACACGGTGGCGGGCGAAACCCCTGCTTCCTTTGCAATATCATATATGGTTATAGGCTTCCCATCACTTATCTTTTGAGACAGCATACGACACCTCCGCAAATTGCTTCCGAAACCGATTACATCCATGAGAAAATGATAGAGAAAATTTTTTTCCATGTCAAGCTCTTTTCAAAGATTTTCCCGCCCATTCAGCTCAGCGTCATTTTCTTTACGCTTGCAAACGCTTTCTTTACCGGTGGTATCTGCAGGATGGCAACGGTCGCTGCCGCCTCTGTAAAGATATAAATCGCATTATACGTCAGAGAATACGGAAGCGGAGCCCAGCCCTCCCATGCGTATGCACCAAAGAAAATCCATCCGGATATCACGGCAAAGACATATCTGCCGGCAACAGCCGTAAGATATCCCTTTGTCAGTCCGTTCTTCCGGCTTGCAAACAGGCCCGATAGCCCGAATGCTCCAAAGGCAAGGAAATAATCCACTACCATCTGCATCGGGAAAAGAACATAGGGATCAATGAGAAGCTGTAAGATCCCATAGGCCACTCCCGAGAGAAGCCCCGCGCCCACTCCGAAGAAGTACCCCGGAAGGCTGATCACAAGCATGGAAAAAAGCGTAACGGAGCCGCCGAAGGGAAAATCAATCAGCTTTATATTGGAAAGCACGGTTCCAAGGGCAATCGCCATCGCGCAAAAGGTCATCTGCTTTATGGAACCACCGGCTGCCTCCGTGCGCTCCGGCTGCTTTTTCCTATAGGTTCTTGCGGCAATTACCGCTCCGATAAGGAGAACCGCAAATATCCCCCCAAGCAGCACCTTTCCGAGCACCGTCGGAACATAGGTCGTCTCTTCCCATTCGTTTACTGCCACATTGTACAACATAAAAAATCCTCCTTCGCATTCGCAAGGAGGTCAACATCGTTTCATATGCACGTCTGCCTCCGACCTGACAGAAATGTCAGATCCGCAGACACAGGCATATAAATTCTGCTTCCTTACGCCGGTATTATCCGGTTCAAGTAATGAGGGTAAAGTCTCAGCGATGTGCACCCCTAGCGTTTATTTATATGTTTAAAATGATACCTTTTACGGTTTTAATTGTCAAGAAACTTTTCCACGGACGCAAGCTTTACGCAAAGCACAAACACCTCACAGGCCTTTTTCAGCTGCTCTGCTGACGGAAGTGTCGGCGCAATTCGAATGCTCGTATCGGCAGGATCATTCATATACGGATATGTAGAGCCCGCCGGTGTCATTACCACACCCGCGTCCTTACACAGCTGTACCACGCGTTTCGCGCAGCCCTCAAGTGTATCAAAGGCGATAAAATATCCGCCAAGCGGCTTAATCCAGCTTCCAATCTCAAGACCGCCAAGCTCCGATTCAAGAGAGTCCAGCACCGCCTCAAACTTCGGACGCAGAATTTCCGCGTGCTTCTCCATATGCGCCTTGACGCCTGCGGCATCCTTAAAGAACATTACATGACGCATCTGGTTCATCTTATCGTATCCGATCGTCTGCACGGATACAATCTTTTTGAACTCCGCAATATTTGCAGGAGACGCAATCAGCGCCGCCACGCCGGAGCCGGGAAAGCTTACCTTCGAGGTTGAGCAGAATTCATAATACAGATCCGGATTTCCGGCCTTCTCACACTCTGTTACAATGTTCAGGATTTCCGTCTGGTTTTCCGGATACAAATGATGAATCGCATAAGCGTTATCCCAGAAAATCCTGAAGTCAGGCGCTGCCGGCTTTAAATTGGCAAACCGCCTTATAACCTCATCCGAGTAAACCGCGCCTGCTGGATTCGTGTACTTGGGAACATTCCAGATTCCCTTCACGGTGGGGTCGTTATTGACATACTTCTCCACCATATCCATATCCGGTCCATGCTCATCCATCGGGATATTTATCATTTCAATGCCGAGGCTCTCCGTAATGGCAAAATGCCTGTCGTACCCGGGAACAGGGCAGAGGAACTTAATCTTATCCTGTTTGCACCATGGCGTATTCCCACCGATCCCATGAAGCATGGCGCTGGATATCACATTATACATAATACTGAGACTGGAATTGCCAAACACCATTACATGATCAACAGGGCACTCCATCAGCTCCGCAAAAAGCTCCTTCGCCTCCTTGATACCGTCAATCACGCCGTAATTTCTGATATCCATTCCGTCGGCGCCCTTAAAGGCCGTACTGCTGTTGAGCACATCCAGCATTGCAGTCGATAAATCAAGCTGTCTGGCACCGGGTCTGCCGCGGGACATGTCAAGCTTGATTCCCTCCTCCATTATTTTATCATACTGCGCCTTCAGCTCTACCTGAAGCGCACGCAGTTCTTCTTTTGTCATTTCCTTATATGCTTTCATCTTTACCTCATTTCTGCGCGGATTCTCGGCTGTTCATTTACTCCTACCATACTATATACCACGCAATTACCGTCTGTCAATAACTTGTATACATGTATATCGCATATTTATACGACTTATTCACAGACAACCCCTTATCGCCGCTTTTTTTGTGCATTATTTCATATATTTAATACATAAAAATCTCTTTCCCAAGCTCCACGAGTATCATCAGCGTGACCGGTCCTAAAATCACGCCCCCCAGCCCATAGAACATAACGCCCGCATACACCGAAACAAGGATTGCAACCGGAGAAAACTTTAATCCGTTCCCCAAAAGCCGCGGCTCGAGAAGCTCGCGTATCAGAACGCACAAGACGTAGGTAATCATAATGACGATTCCCCCCGCGACGTGTCCGCGGATCAGACTGACTACGCCAAGCGGTATCAGCACGATTCCGGTTCCGATAAATGGCAGGAAATCCATAAAGCCCGCAAGCGCACCGTAAAAATATGCCTCCGACACACCGCCGAGAAACAGTCCTCCGGCAGCGGTCACACTGATGCACAGCAGGATAATCCCCTGCGTCTTAAGATATGTTTTTATCATTTTTCCAAGCTTTTTGCCGATGCGTATTATTATGGAAAGAATGCGGTCGATTGCAGGCTCTATGGTGGCAAGGCGCAGAAGTCCCTGCTTCCAGCTCTCGATTTCCCGCGCAAAGAGCACAACGCAGATAAAGCTCACGACAATGAACATTACCATGCGTCCGAGCAGAGCGGCATACCGGAAGCCGCCCGCAAGCAGCCCGCTCCCGCTTTCGGCAAGACCACCGCCAAGCGCTCTGAGCTTATCAAAGATCCACTCCTCCAGCAGCCCGCTTTGCAGTCCCAGAAAGGTCTCCGTGTGCGCACAGATATCCGATATCACCCCGGTAATGTTTTCCGTCAGAGCGTTCATGTCCTGCAGTACTCCCCTCGCCTTACTGAGCAGGAAGGTTCCTGCCCCGACAAGCAAAAGCGCCGCCAGCAGAATAATTCCGAATAAAATTCCGCCTGCCATAAACCCCCGCCCGCTTCCATTATGCCTTCCGTTGTGCTTCCTGTTCCGGCAGTTTTCTCTTTTCTGATAGAAGTGCTGCAAGGGAACGACAATCAGAAGCGCTACCAGAAACGGCAGAAAATATGGCAGCAGATACTTTAATATTACCAAAACCGACACTGATGTCACAATATACAGTATCACCCGCTGATAATCCTTGCGCCATAAAAAATCCATACTCATTCCAACCTTCCGCTGCTGTTCTCACGTCTTAGTATGGACATAGTTGCTTTGTTTCATTCCTTTGGTCGGTGCGTTACAGGTAATGCTCCACAATGATTTTGATGCCAAGCAGCACCAGAATGACGCCTCCCACAAGCTCCGCTTTGGCCTTGTACCGCACGCCGAACACATTGCCGACCTTTACGCCCGCCACGGAAAGCACAAACGTTATCACGCCGATAAACAGCACCGCCGGAAGAATCAGCCCGCCGATTTCCATAAAGGCAAAGGATACGCCGACCGCAAACGCGTCAATACTTGTCGCCACGGCAAGCACGAACATTTTCCCAAAGGCCAGCGAGGCGTCCGCCTCTTCCTCCTCCTTGGAAAGCGCCTCCCGAATCATGTTTGCGCCAATCAGCACAAGCAGGATAAACGCGATCCAATCTGCCAAGGCGCTCACGGAGGACGCGAATGTCCTTCCCAACAGAAAACCCAGCGTCGGCATGCCCGCCTGAAATCCGCCAAACCACAAGCCTACGACTGCAGCCTGTCTCACCGTAATTTTGTTCATCGCAAGACCCTTACAGACAGCTACCGCAAAGGCATCCATCGACAAACCTACCGCTAACAGAAATAGTGTCAGTAAATCCATTTTTACCTCCTTTTGTATCCGCTTTACAGTAAAAAGCACAGCAGATTTTATTCTGCTGTGCTCATTTCTTCACCTTCAAATATATCGGGAAAGGGAATCAAGTACAGCAAAACAAGCGCTCCTGCGCCGGCTATACCTGAGTCTCATTAATTAAGATAAGCCAGATTTCATGCTTCTGTCCGCTGCATCAAATCAGTATGTTGACTTACCGCGCCGCCTCTGTCAAAGACGCGCCAATTACTCCCTCAGTAGCTTTCTGGAATGATTTTACTATATGGGTACAAGGTAAGTC
>CAMWYL010000219.1 GCA_947178465.1 uncultured Lachnospiraceae bacterium
CGGACATAGGAATCACATTTTTCAGCCATTCTTCCAAAGCAATCAACAAAAAAGCTAATCCCAAGACAATGATAACTTTCATGCTGTTGCGTACATAATGCCTATGTGCATATTTTGTTTCAAAAAAAGCAGACAGCAAAACCCCCACAACCGCCCCGATAAATATGCCTGAAACAATCGAACCGGGAATGTTGATAAACTCCACAATGTTTACTGAATTTCCCTGTGCCATTCCGATAAAGGTTGAAAACAGTACAATGACAAAAACATCATCCAAGGACGCTCCGGCTAAAATAAGCTGCGGAATACCTTTTTTGGTTCCGTATTTTGTCTCCATAAGCTGTACCATTCTTGGAACGACAACCGCCGGAGATACTGCACCAAGAACAGCCCCCATAATAGCGGCATCAATCAATGTTACTCCAAGAACAGACGGTGCAAACAGGACAAATGCCAGTATCTCAAAAACTGCGGGCAAACAGGACATCAAGATCGCCGGACGCCCTACTTTTTTTAAGTCGCTGATATTTAAGGATAATCCGGCTTTGATTAAAATAATCACTAAAGCCATTTGCCGCAAATCAGCAGATATCCCCAAAATGGAAGCATCTAAAAGATTAAGTGCATACTGCCCTAAAACAATCCCCGTAACCAACATACCAATAATACGGGGAAGTTTTATTTTTTGACAAATGGAAGCCATAGCAAGACCGACAAGAAAAATGAGTGCAAGTGATGTCAACATATATAATCCTCCTTTTGAACATAAAAAAAGCCAATGTCCTTCTGCAATAGTTATAATCACAGAAGTCATCAGCTTAATAAAAGCGGTTTCGGTTTCCCAAGGGAGAACTTCATTCCCTTTCCTGCACTTTAACAAAAAAAGCGAAAAATGTCAATGTCTGTGAAAATTTTTCTGCCACTTCCCACGCAGAAAATGTGTCCATGCAATTACAAAGCCAAAGCCCCAGCCAAAAAGTGTGTTCCACCAGATCATATGATAGCCAACGCCCGAAATCCTTTGAAAAAGATAAGTAGTTGCCACACGAACCGTCAAAGCACCGGTAGCCACAAAGGTAGAATACAGGGCATTGTTTGCACCTTGGAATAAACCCAATAATGGGAAATAAGACGCAAACAAAGGCAGGCAGAGTGCCACAAACTGCACATGGGCGGAACAATAACCTACAGCCTCCGGTCCCAATCCAAACACTGATACAATAGGTTGTGCAAAAATGAAAACCACGGTCAAAATACAGACAGAAATGATTTCTGAAATCAATACGGTATGTTTTGCGCCGGTCTTTAACCGGTCAAGCCTGTTCGCACCAATATTTTGTCCTGTATAGGTTCCCTGAGTCGTCATCAGAGCACTTGCAGGTAAAGTCATATATGTTTCCACTTTTTGGGCGACCGTAAAAGATCCTGTCATAGCCTCCCCGTAGCTGTTGACGGCCCTTTGAATGAAAACAAAACCAAATGACACAATAAACTGCTGCAATGCCATGGGAAATCCCGCTTTCAAGGTCTGCCTTGCAAGCTGCCATTCAAAGGTGAATTCATTCAGCTTCCAACGAAACACAGGGTACTTCTTCATCATGTAAATAATACCCACTACACAGGAAATGGCTTGTGCAATATCTGTAGCCACAGCAGCACCGGCCACCCCCATATTCAGGTTATAAACAAATATAATATCCAGCACAACATTAATCACACTGGAAACCAACAGAAAATACAATGTCGCTTTGCTGTCCCCAATTCCCCGAAGAACAGCGGCTGCAATATTATATCCAAATTGAAATATCAGTCCTGCCGCATAAATCTTGAAATAAGTATCAGCCATGGGAATCAGGCTTTCCGGCGTTGCCAGGATATATTCAAGAGCAAATCGGCTGATCACAATACCTACCGCTGTTGCTAACACACCCATAGCAAGCATGACCAGGAGAGAAGAAGATGCCTGCCTGCGCATATCATCCTTTTTGCCGGCTCCAAAAAGCTGAGCAATCAGGATACAGGCTCCTGCCGAAAAACCATTTGCCAACGCCAGAAATGCCATTGTGAGAACACCACAGGCACCAACCGCTGCCAGAGGAGATTCCCCGGCAAAATTGCCTACAATGATGGTATCCACTGTATTATAAAGCTGTTGGAGCAGCAAACCCAAAAGTACCGGTATCATAAAGGATAGAATACCCTTCCACGGTGCTCCTTGCGTCAATGTTTTGTTATTCATCATTTTTGCCCCTTTCCCAAGGTTAAACCGTATTTATATGGAAGCTCCCAGCTGATAGGCTTCTTTGGTTTTTCCTTTACCAAGCACCTCACCCAAATTTTTCCACCTGAGATTTCTTTCATAAGTCCGATACCATGTTACTGCCTGAGAATAATCGCTACCGTCCGCAGTCATCAGCAACACACTCTTTTTTGGAAACCTGCTGTATCCCAGGCATTCCAGTTCCGCATATAATCTGTCAGCTGCAGTTTTTAATGTACCTGTTATCGTCCAAAAATACAGCGGAGAAGCAAACACAACCACATCGGCATCCTCAAATTCAGCATAGATTTTCTCCATATCGTCTTTTTGGCTGCATGGACTTTTGGAATCCCTTCCGGCCCTCAAACATCCTTTGCAGCTATGGATTTCCATCCCGTCAAGATAAAAAATCTTTACCTGATTTCCTGCGGACTCTGCTCCATCTGCAAAAGCCTCCACCAGTTTTACCGTACTCCCATTCTTTCTTGCAGCTCCATTCAAAACAATAATTTTTTTATTCATCGACTCTATGCTCCTGCTTTGTTGTATTTACCCATTTAGTGAACAATCTCGAAAGTTTCCTGCTCTGTGTACAGTTTCCAGAATTCTTCGGCAATCGTCTTCGGCGCATAAAAATCATTGGAGCCAATTGTTCCTGTTACCTGTACCGTTCCGAGATAGATGCCTTTCTCTTTCAGAACAGGGGAAAGCGCCTGAACCATTGCCCGCAGCGCTGCTTTATCCATGGAAAGCGGCAGATAACCCGCATAAGGCTGTAAAGCAAGACCGCCGCCGGTTACAAGGATTGTACCTTTCTTTTCCGCAAATTCCTCTGTATCTACCAGCTTAATGCAGTTGTAAGCACCTGCCACGTCCGCCACATACCGATCAAGGAGTGTCTGTGCACAAATTTCCACTTCTTCATCTGCAACCGTGATCCCCACATTGTAGAACAACACATCGGGAGTGCCATAAGTTTTTACAACTTCACCAAAAACTTTAGTAAAGGCTTCTAAATCCGCAACATCTGCAGTCTGCGTATACACCTCAATTCCTTTAGCCTCAAAGTCCGCTGCATACTCTTTCAGATGCTCCTCAGTCCTTGCCATCAGAACAACACGGAAATCATTATTTCCAAACTTCTCTGCAACTCCATTTCCAAGTCCTTTTCCTGCACCTACCACTACGATTGTTTTCTTCATACCAATTCCCTCCTAAATTTCTTTGTTATTTTTCAATGGTTTTACTAATTGATTGTCTAAGTATGTTATAGCAGAATATACATTGACCTCGAAGATACCAAAATGTTAAAATGGTTTTAAGAAAATCTAAAAACGAGGTCATTCTTATGTATAACAGAGAACTTATCACCTTTATTGCTGTCGCAGACCAAGGCAGTTTTCTGAAAGCCGCACAGGAATTATATATCACACCCGCTTCCGTTATGAACCAAATGAACAAGCTGGAGCGCATTATAGGAGCTAAACTCATAGAACGTACCAATCAGGGAACCTATTTGACTGCTGCCGGACGTTCTATTTATCAGGATGCAAAACAAATGATGGAATTTGCAGATGAGGCCATCAAAAAAGCGCGGCAGCTTGCCGCTTCAGAACAGAACACAATCCGGATTGGAACCTCCATTCTGCGTCCCTGCAAAAGGCTCATTGATTTATGGGCAGAAATTGATGATGGAAGTCTGCCATTCCAAATCAAAATTGTTCCATTCGATGATAATCCTGCCGGCTTAGAGTCTGTCCTTTCTGCACTGGGAAAGCAAATTGATTGTTTTGTGGCTCCGTGTGATTCTATCGAATGGCGGACACAGCACAATATCTTCCTTCTTGACAAACTCCCCTGCCGTGTTGCTGTTCCAAGGAAGCATCATCTGTCAAAGAAAAAAAGCCTCTGCTGGTCTGATTTAGACGGAGAGACTTTTATAATGGTCAGAAGGGGAGAATCCGCTGTTTTAAATCAAATGCGGGATGATATATTGGAAAACCATTCACAAATCAAGATTGTGGATGCTCCTAATTTTTATGACACCTCCATATTCAATGAATGCGAACAGATGAATTACCTGATGGAGACCTTGGATATCTGGACAGATATCCATCCCGCACTGGTAACACTGCCTATGGAATGGGAATACAAAATATCTTACGGTATTGTATATGCAAAAAAGCCCTCCAAGGCAGTAACAGAATTTATTGACAGCATCCAAAACAGTATGTCCGACAAAAATACTAAAAAAGAGCTGTAGTTGAGACCGTATGCGTATATCTGCGGTATACATAAAATGACAATGACACTGTCAGAATGTCCGCACACACCTGCGACCAGACAATACCATACATTCCAATGACATGGTTTAGTAAAAACAGCATCGGAATGTTAAATACCACCCACCGCGTCACACCGAGAAACAGCGATTTATTTCCTTTACCAAAGCCCTGGAACACATATACCGTGAAAAAGCTCATAAACATCAGCGGCGTTGCAAGGCATCTGATTCTCAGGAAGTCGGTACCCAGCAGCACTGTCTGCTGCTCCGGTATAAATATCCGCATAATGCCTCCTGCGAAAATTTCGTATAGCGCAATACTGATTATGCTGACAATGATTCCCACCTTATTGGAAAATTTTATGATATTATTCATTCTTTCATGGTTCTTCGCAGAATAGTTATATGCAACAAGCGGCATCATTCCCTGACAGATACCGATACCGACATTAAGCGGAAGCCTTTCCGCTTTCAGCACAATACCAATGGCAGCAAGCGCAATATCACCGTAAGATGCCATCAGCTTATCAATAATCACATAGTCTATGTCAAACAGCAACGTCGCAATCGCCGAAGGGATGCCGACATTAAATATGGAACCTATACTCCTTCTGTCAGGTAAGCCATGTCTGAAGCTGAGACTGACAGCCGATTGTTTTCTGATCCTGTATATGACACATAAGAAATAGCTGCATGCAATGCAGTTTGAAGTCAGTGTAGCGATTCCGACTCCTAATACCTCACTTCCCCTTGGAAGAAGTACAAACATGAGCAGCGGATCAAGCGCCATATTGATAATTCCTCCCATCGTGATGCCAAGGCCCGCCGCTTTTGACATGCCAACACTTCTAAGCAGATTGGACATCACATTGGAAAGCACGGTTGGTATTCCGCCAAGTACGATAACACAAAAAGCATACTGTCTTGCATAATGATATGTATTGTCACTCGCTCCAAGCAATTCAAGAATCGGTTTCATGAGTGCGAACATCACTATGGAAAATACAGCAGTTACTGCAATGGATAAGTAAAAGCTGAATGCGGACACTTTTTTTGCCTCCTCTTCCCTCTCCTCGCCCAGGAGCCGTGATATCAGCGCCCCTCCTCCAATGCCCGTCAGTCCCGCAAGTGACAGGCAGATATTGAACACCGCCAGAATCAGAGAAGCACCCGCCA
>CAMWYL010000220.1 GCA_947178465.1 uncultured Lachnospiraceae bacterium
GTACAATGGAATAAAGCGAATCGCGCCCGCCGAGCGAGGTCGTATGCATCGGTATTCCGATAACCGGCATCGGAAAAATCGCCGCACACATCCCCGGAAGATGCGCCGCCATCCCGGCTCCGGCAATAATCACCTTAAAGCCCTTCTCCTCCGCAGTCCTTGCATATTCAAAGAACACATCCGGCTCTCTGTGCGCCGAAATGATCTTCATCTCATAAGAGATCCCCAACTCCTCCAAAATGTCCGCTGCCTTCGCCATCACGGGCATATCCGAATCGGAACCCATCACAATACCAACCTGTGCCATTCCTTCTCCTCCTGAAATCCTGCAATCAAAAATCTATCTACAGTTTACCGATAATCCGTCCATACGTCAACTTATTCTTTCAAAAATGCCTATGCATCCAAAGGCTTGTTAAGCTCTTCGGTACCCGCAAGCACAAAGCGCCCCTGTTCGATAATGGCATAGGAATTCCCGTTGTTATCATAAGCGATAATGGAGCCAAGCTCGTCATACGGAATCGTAATGTCCGTATGGCATCCGAAATAGGCCTTGGACGGGTCTGTCTTACGCAGCAGCGACACCGAATTATCCTTCGCCACGATTTCCCTGCCGTCCTCGTTGTAAACACGGATATCCTCGCTCCTTGAATAGCAGGTATCGCCGACCGCAAAGTGCGGACCGGTCTTCTCCGCTATCAGGATTGGGAAGCGGTTTGCAATGTCATACTTGCGCGCAGCCATATAAGCCGTAGTGTTCGTACCAATGGCAAATTCCCCAAGCGGGAGCGTATCGTAGTGATACATCACATTATTTTTGATATACTTTCTGTTCTCTTCCTCCTCCTCAAAATTCTTGCAGGTGTAATCCGTTATCTTACCGTCCGTAAACACGATTTCCAGATTATGGTATTCCAACTCATTCAAAAATACGCGGCTTACATGCAGCCGGCCGTTCGTCCCCTCCAAGACGGGAGAGGTAAAGACCTCGCCAACCGGAATATTGACGTCGGCAACACAATTCTCAAAGATTGCCTCCTTTTGCGGGTCCGTAATGGGATACAACCGAATCCGAAGGTCGGTCTTATTGCCGTTCATTCCCTTGACCTCCACATAATTCGCCTTATTAAACGTATCAATCATTGTCGCCTGTATCCGCTCATAAGTCGTATAGTCGAGCGTATTGAGCTTCACGGTCTCATCAAAGATCTCCTCAAACTGCGCGCCGATATCCGGAACCGGAAATGCAATAATCGTAAAGCTGGTCTCTTCCTTCTTCATATATTCATTGTACAGCTCCGCTATCGCACCTTGAAGCTCCGCGGAAAGCTTCTGTTGCTCCTTTGTCAGAGCGCACGCCGTTTTCTTGGCCTCCGGCGCAAACGGCTCCTCGCCAAACACCTCAATCACCGCCGGCCCCGCATATTTTCCCGCCTGCTCCTTATAGCTTATACATGCGGCGCGAAGTGCCTCCAATCTGCGGTTTACAAGCTTCTTGTCAAGGAAGAGCGCCATGTCCTCCTTATGGTCATAGTAATATTGACGATTGGTCGGCGCACCCTCAAATATAAATGTCGCCCGCAAGCCCAGCTTCTCAAAATTGCGGACAGCCGCACGCACAATCCGCTCAAAGCCGATACGATACCGCACCGCCACGGTTGACTTTATACTGATATCCTTATTCCCCTTGACAAAGCCGATGCGGTATCCCTCCGTATAGGTATCGGCAATCATTTGGATACGCTCCTCAGGCAGCGTGTTCAGGTAACGCGCCATCTTCTCCGTATCGGGTGAAACATATGCCCCGTATCGGTACAGATAACGGAGATCCTCCAAATCGCTGTCCATCACGATGCTCCTCGCAATGCCATATTCCGGATCAACCATAGAGCGTATTCTACGCTGCATCTCCAGCTCCGCATAATCGCTCTTAAACCAATAGAGCGTCTCACGAAGGTCACTCTCCTGCGGAACCGCGGCCTTCTCAGGAAGGTCAGACAAGGCCGCCTCCGTCTTTGCATAGGCGAATGCATTATAAATCTCCACAAACAGCTCCATGTAGATGACAAATTCTTCCATGCAGTCCTCGAACGCATAGGTAATCATTTGACGCAATCCCATATATAAATAGGAAAGCAGACTGCCAAAGCCCTCTCCGAGCTGTTCACAGGCATAATCCGGATTCGCGTAGCTCTTGGCATAATCTTCCCCTAAAATATCCTCAAAAAGCACTCTGTTCTCCGCACGAAGCGTCTCCAAATCTGCCGCGTTCGCCGTTTGGTCAAAGAAACCGGCCTGAACCTTCTTATAATCCTCCGTCAGCCGCATGATAAACGCCGCCATCCTCTGAAAATAATCCTTATAATTCTCGGATACCTCCTGCTGTGCCGCTATCGCTGCAATTCTCTCACAGGAAAGCTCATATCTCTCTGTCAAAACCGTCATAATCCAACCTCCATTAATTGATACCCATATAAAGAATAAATCCGCCGGCCGCTATCGCCAACGTGTTAAATACAATTCCCGCAACCGGAAAAAAACGGTATATATCCTGCTGCAAACTTGTCCGTATACCAAGCGCCAACCCGATTCCCGCATAAATAACGGCCAACAATATCGCCGCACCATACTGCAGCTGAGCCGCACCCTTCCGCTGATAGGTGAAATACACTGCAACACATACAGAAGCCACCGCAATGAAGCCCAGAATAAAAGACATGATTCCCCATTTCGGGTTTTTCTTGTTTGTAAAAATGTATGCTTTATTGAAAATCTGATGCATTACAAGTTCGTCCTTTCACAGATAAAATCCCACAAAAAATCTGTAACTATTCAAGGCCGCGCGCATTTCCTTATCTCCCTGCACGGCTCTGAATAGCTACAGAATGCTTCTCTACATCAGAATAAAAGCTTGGACTTTTCGGCTAAAAGTCTGCCTCCGCTAATCAGAAGCAGCACGCCGCCTGCCAAACCGGCAACAATTGAAATCACTCCGACCGTAATCGCCAATGCACCGCAACGCCCCATTGTCTTATACACCTTTTCTTCCATCCAAACACCTCACTGTAAATATTTTCTATTTCGCACCATACTGTGCATAATAGGCGTCCAACGCCGCCTTTACCGTATCATCAATGAGTATCCTTCCTCTGTGATTCCGATTATAAAGGTACGCGATCACTTCCTCCATCGTTACAATGGCACCTGTCTCAATACCGTATACCTCCCGGATTTCCGCCAACGCATTCTGTTGCGTCTTGCCCTTCTCCTGACGGTTCAGGCTTACCATCAGCCCGACAACATCCACATTCGCCTGTCCTCTGAGAATGGGAAAGGTCTCCTCAATGGACTTTCCGGAGGTTGTCACATCCTCAATGATGACCACCTTGTCGCCGTCCTTCAGCTCACTGCCAAGCAGAATACCAACATCCCCGTGATCCTTTACTTCCTTTCTGTTGGAGCAATACTTGACCTCCTTGTCATACAGCTCACTGAAGGCCATGACGGTTGCCACGGAAAGCGGGATACCCTTATACGCCGGCCCGAAGAGTATGTCAAAGTCCGTACCATAGTTATCATAGATTGCCTTCGCATAGAACTGTCCAAGTTTCCGAAGCTGAGCGCCGGTAACATATGCCCCCGCATTCATAAAGAAGGGGGATTTACGCCCGCTCTTTAGTGTAAATTCGCCAAACTTCAATACATTGCTGTCTACCATAAATTCGATAAATTCCTGCTTGTACTGTTCCATTCGTCAAACCTCCTGATTTCTGTCATAAAAGGATTTACCTATTTATACTACCATAAAAGCACAAAGTTATCAATGAGTTTCAGAAGTTTCTTTCCGCAAGCCGCAGCACCGAAATCAGTGGCACAATCAGCATTCCGCAGAAGAAATTGCTTACCCCGTGAACATAGTCCCACGGCAGTCCCGCCACAATCCACGCAAGCATCCCCTGAAAGCTCAAGCCAAACAGGAGCGCCTGTGCAGGCGCGTACAGAGTCCCGAACAGGAAGCCGTGAGCGGCACAGACCGCCATATATACAAGCGGCCGCACCTTTTTGGGCATGTCCCGGGGCAAGAGCATGACAGCTCCCCAGAGAACCGTCCATACATACAAATACGGGATCCACCACGGCGCGAAGCCGCAGAAGATACCGTTTAAAATCACATAGGTGTAAATGGGATACAACGCCTTTTTCCGGTATACAACCGTAAAAGCGACAATAAAAGTTCCCAGAAGATGAATATTGGGTGCCGCCTCCATAATGATTTTGGAGGCATACATAATAGTGCCAAGCATTGCAAACACGGCCATCTCCCGCGTTGTAAGCTTCATCCTACTCCACCTTGAAGGCATAGTTTGCCCCCTCCGTCACTGTTGTCGCATCTACGCCGGAGGTCGCATATTCCCCATCGACGTAAAAAGCCCAATACACACCGTCCTTGTCATAGTCCGCAGTGATGCCGTTTACGGTCTTTACATACAGACCGTATTCGCTCTCATCTCCTGCAATCAGGTCAAGTTCCAGCAGGGCTTCCCCCACAGTCTCCTTATCGGTGTGAATCTCGAACTGCGTTTCCGTTCCGTCCTTATCCGTTACGGTAAACATGAATTTCGTGTTACCTGTTCCCAGAACGCTGCCATCTGCCTGTATGGCTCCGGTCTCTGTCTGAGCTGCCGAAGGCGTCTCATTTGCTTTGCTGCCATTACAACCGGTTGTAATCAGTGCCATAGCCACAATAAGCACCATACAAAGGATGCATGACGTTAATTTGTTCCTGCAATTGTTTTGCATACATTTGTTTTGCATGTATTTTCTCTCCTTTGATTGTTATTTCCTCCGGATAACCGGCACTCGCGGTTTTGTTCTTTTGTTCATTCTATGGGAGGATTCGTTCTGTCCGGATATTTCGACTCGGCATTCCGCAGATCAGCCTTCTCGGAGCTGGCTCCAATGACGTTTCCCGAAGCTGTGGCCTTCGGTCAGATCGGCAGTATCACATGCCTTACGGCGACGGGCTCGTACAGGATTTGCACCTGTTTCCCCGAACAGTACAGCTTTTATCATAATCTTTTAAAGAGAAACGGTCAAGAGGGTATGGAGGGGTTTTGTCGGGTTTTGCTGATTTTGCAGCCTGTATCCCAGCTATACAACCGATTCCCGTCTCTTCCGGAAGCACTCATGAAAACACGCAAATTTTTCTAAAAAATTCTTGCTTTTCTTCGTTTTTCCGGTATACTTATGCCTATGGGGTATTAGCGCAGTTGGGAGCGCGCAACATTCGCATTGTTGAGGCCACGGGTTCGAATCCCGTATACTCCATTATTTTTTTGCTTTTCAAAATCCGTCATGAACCGATTGTTATTTTGTGAGGTACACATATGAGCAAGACGAAATTAAAAAAAATCGGTATAAGCATTTTAATTCTGTTTTTTGTGCTCTACTTATTACGCCTGCTTCTCGGTATGGTATCGGTTTTTTACATACATACTTTAACCTATGATTCCAGAGGCTGGGGTGTCGTATTAAGAGAATATAAGTTTGATTTTGAAAACGATTTAATTGAAGTGATTCAATATAATCATGACGGAACGCTTGTTTCGCATAGCGAAGCCGCTTTTTCACCTGAGCAGCAAAAAGAGCTCCGACTGGCCTGTCTCAAGTCCCTTGCACCGCTTTGGAAGAGCCATTACC
>CAMWYL010000221.1 GCA_947178465.1 uncultured Lachnospiraceae bacterium
TTTTAAGCCTTATCGCCGGCTTTTCCGATGCTTTTGTCGATTATTACACAATCGGAGAGCTTACATGGAGCATCAACATTGTCGGATTGATTACCGGCATGGCGATTTACTGTATTGCCTTAATCTTTGACTATGGCTGCGACCTGCAGCGGCAATCGGATGAAACGTTGTGATTCGTATAAAAAAAATCGTCGCTCGGCAGCGACGATATAATGATTTATACTGTCGCAATTTCCTATATGATAAGAAAGGAATGGTTCTTGAAATGCCGATCATTATGAGACTGGACAGAGTTATGGCAGACAGGAAAATGTCGCTAAAGGAGCTGTCAGAAAAAGTAGGTGTCGCAAATGTCAATCTGTCAAAAATAAAGACGGGAAAAATCAGCGCCATCCGGTTCTCTACCTTGGAGGCCATCTGTGATATACTGGACTGCCAGCCCGGAGATATTCTGGAATACCAACGAGAGGAGAAACAAACGGAATGAAAATTTTGGGACTGATCTGTATCATACTATATGCCGCTCTAATGCTGTTCGCGCTGGTTCACGCAAAAATGAAATCGCTCAGCATTGCCGTCGGATGCTTTCTGCTTTTCGCATATGTCCTTTTGCGGATATTTTGGAAAAACAATTTTATCGTACTTTTAATCATCGGAATGCTTGCAATATCCCTCGGTACGCTTCTAAACGGTATCCGGCAAAATAATGTTCATATCCTGCATCACCTGATTCGTCTCGTTGTCGAAGCAATCCTTGTCGCCCTGTGTCTGTTCGGCGCATAGCAACCATCTGCAAAAGATGCTCACAGGCAGCGTTTGTCAAACGCTGCTTATGCGTTGTGCCGCTTTGCAACACAGCGTTGTTTTACTTTCAAGGCAAGGCCTGATACGATAAAGACAGCTTAAGCTGACGACAAAAGGTATAAACTGCTATCAGAAAGGAAGGGGTATCAAATTGGAAAATCAAATTGGAAATGTAATCAGCCAATACAGGCAAAACCAGAAGATGACACAGGAGGACTTTGCGTCGCGGTTAGGCGTAACGCCACAGGCCGTCAGCAAATGGGAGCGCGGAACCGGACTGCCCGATGTCTCGCTGCTTGGCGATATCTGCCGGCTGCTTCAAATAAGCGCCGATACACTCCTCGGTGTACAGACCTCGCCCATTATGGAAAATAACAACACGGTTTTTGAAAAGGAAATCCGCTCCGGCATCATTGCAGACCCGCTCGTTTTGGAATTTGGCTTGGAGCTTGTTCCCTGTGTTGTGGAGGGAATGAAAACGGATTTGATTTATCGGAAACGCAAGGAGCTTGCCGATATGACAGGAATGCTGATGCCGCTATTGCATATTCGCGACAATGTAACACTAAACGCGAGAGAATACCGCATGCTCAGCTAGGACCGCGTTCTCTTTCAGGGAGAATAAACGCCTGACCCCGACGATGCGGAGGCAGGCTTTGAACGGAGCATGCAGCAGGTCTGTGACCAATGCAGACAGCATTATGATGAAATTCTAAACAAGCAGCTCGTAAAGACGCTCGTGGATAATGTCAAGGCACGCTATCCCGGCGTCGCAGACGGCCTGATACCGGAAAGAATCAGCTATCTGACACTGGAAAGACATTTACAGAACATCATCCGCGAAAAAGGGAATATTCACGATTTCATTCATATTCTGGAGGAATTGGAAGATTCCTTACAACCTTCTTAAAGGCTGTCGGAAGTGCGATTTCCTGCGCCAAGACCTCCGGACTTACCCATGTGAAGGGACTTTTATCGGATTTTTCCGTGAGAAGTCCCTCTTCTGCATCCTCCGCTGCCACGTTGCATTCAACAAGAAAGCAGCGCATATGCCACTCGATATGTGTAAAAATATGCTTCCTGTCCGGTATCTGTTCTATCCGTTCCAACGCTATTCCATGCCCCAAAAGCCACTGCGTCACCGCCGCCTCATCACAGTATCCCTCTATATTAGGAAGCTCCCACATTCCGGAAAGTACCCCCTCTTTGCTGCGTCTGTTGAGCGCGATATATCCGTGATGCCACAACACAAGCACCGTCTTTTCCTCAATTCTTCTCGCACGCTTTTTCTTCCTGACAGGATAATTCAGCTGCGTGCCGCTCCGATATGCACCACAAAACACGCAGACAGGACACTCACCGCATTTTGGATTGCCATTTGGCACGCAGACCACCGCACCAAGCTCCATAATACTCTGTGTGAAATTTCCCCTCTCCTGCTGCGGATAGACCGCCCGCAACGCATCCGTTATCTGTCTGCGAAACTGTACATCCTGAATATCCCCTTCATCCTCCATGAGCCTCGTTATGACACGCAGGACATTGCCGTCCACCGCCGGCTCTGCCGCCTCAAACGCAATCGAAGCAATCGCGCCCGCCGTGTAAGGTCCGATTCCCGGGAGTCTTAGGATTTCCTCATAGCTCCGCGGAAAATGCCCCTCATAATCACGACAGATAATCTGCGCCGTCTTTTGCAGATTCCGAGCCCGGGAATAATAACCAAGCCCCTCCCAGAGCTTTAAAAGCTGCTCCTCCGGTGTCTGCGCAAGCGATTGAATATCCGGACAATATTGCATAAACCGCTCATAATACGGAATCACCGCCTCCACCCGTGTCTGCTGCAGCATAATCTCAGATACCCATACGCGGTACGGAACCGCATCCGGAACCTCTTCCCAGCCTCCTTCAGAAGACTTAATGAGGTTTCTGTCCTGCCGCCACGGCAGCACACGGGCATGCTCCCGATACCAGTCCAAAAGCGGATTTACAATCTGTTCCAAGCTGTCTCTGTCCATTCCCTATTCCTTATGCCAATATACACCACTTCAGTATCCCCAGCACCAACAGATGTGCCGGATAAAATATATAAAAGAACCATTTATGTACCGGCTTTTTACTGCCGCTCTCCCCATTATAAAGAAAATACAGCATAAGCGGCACAAGCGCCACACCAAGCTGGAAATACATGACCGCTGAACCTTGTATGCAGCCTGTCACGATTACCAAAATCTGTGGCAGCAGGAAGGTAAGGCTGAATGCTGTCCATTTCGCCTTCGGCCTGTCCCGATATACATGGACAAACAGACAACCCAATACATCCATAAAAGCCCAATCCCCTATACACGAAATCAGGCAAAGCAGTATCACACCGAGAACCTTAACCGGCTTTCTCCATCCGCTCTCCCAAAGCCTTATCGCCGTAAGACCAAGAAACAGTGTAAAAATCACGCTCTGCACGGGATGGAATGTGATTTCCCCCTGCGCATAATAAAACGGCAATTCGCCCTGCTCAAACAACACAAACGGAACCCATGAGATAAGCGCGAAAACGGCTAACCGCTTCTGATACTTCCCCACATTCCTCGTATAGCAATACCCTTCCCCGACAAAATATGCCATCGTCGGCCCTGTCAGACGTCCGATAAAATGCATTATCTGTCCTAATACCGTGTTCATCGGCACAAACGCCCAAGCAATATGGTCAATCAGCATTGCCGCTATCACCAGATACTTTATCTGATTTCTGTTCAAGGACAACTTCTTCATGCCTGCGTAACCTCCGTTGCAAGCTGCATTGCACGCTCCAGCGCGTCATCAATGTGCGCACAGAAGTTCTCCTCCCCGATCTGCTGCGTAAAGCCCGCTTTATCCATAACCTTTCTGGGCTGTCCGTTCACATGGGAGAAAATGATCTTTATCCCTTTTTTCTCATACTTTTCATAAAGCTGCTCCAGGGAGTGCATCGCCGTCGCGTCAATCGCATTCACACTGCGCATTCTGAGAATCAGGCATTTCGTGTCCTCATTCACCGAAATTCTCAAAATCTTATCGGCTGCGGCAAAAAACATCGGCCCCGAAATCTCATAGACAAGCGTGTGCTCCGGTACAACTCTCAGGGAAATGCTGTCAGGATCCTCCTCATCATCAACATAGCGCCAGCCCTCCACCTCTGTCACCTCGCTCATGCGCTTCATAAACAAAATCGCCGCAAGCAAAATGCCAACCTCAATCGCCACAACAAGGTCAAAAACAACCGTCAGGATAAAGGTAAGCACCAACACGATAATATCGCTCTTCGGTGAGGATTTGCACAGATTGACAAAAGCACGCCAACCGCACATATTGTAGGCTACCATAAACAGGATTGCCGCGATACACGGCATGGGAATCAGTGCCGCATAAGGCATCAAAATCACCAGAATCAATACCAGCGTGATTGCATGGACAATGCCCGCTATCGGTGTACGTCCGCCGTTCTTGATATTCGCCGCGGTTCTCGCAATGGCTCCCGTAGCAGGAATCCCGCCAAACAGCGCCGATCCGATATTCCCGATTCCCTGCGCAATCAACTCCATATTGGAGCGGTGCTTGGAATTAATCATACTGTCCGCCACCACGCAGGAAAGCAGGGACTCAATCGCCGCCAGAATCGCAATCGTAAAGGCATCCGGAATAATATCCCGAATATCCTTCATGGTAAACACCGGCATATGGAAGCTTGGCAGCTTGTTGCTGATCTCATACAAGTCCCCGATGGTATTGACCTTCATATGTAAAAGCTGCACCATCAGAATACCCGCAATAACGGCCAGCAGCGACCCCGGGATGGTCTTGTTGATATACGGCCATATAATCAAAATGGCAAGACATACGATTCCGACCACCACCGCCTGCCAATTGATGGTGGCGATATTATGTATCACTGCCTCAAGCTTCTCCATCGTCTCAATCGTGACCGTGCCTGCGGGGTATGTCAGCCCCAGAAAATCCTTGATCTGCCCAATCGCAATCGTTACCGCGATACCCGCCGTAAAGCCCGTCGTAATGGTATATGGAATATATTTAATCAGATTCCCCAGCCTGAAAAATCCCATTACCACAAGAATTATTCCCGCAAGAACCGTTGCCAATATCAGCCCGTCCATCCCCTTTTGGGCGACAATTCCCGCGACAATCGTTGCAAACGCAGCAGTCGGTCCCGCAATCTGCACACGGCTTCCGCCAAAAAAGGAAATCAAAAAGCCCGCGATGATCGCCGTATAAATACCCTGCTCCGGTCCGACGCCCGATGCGAGCGCAAGCGCAATAGACAGCGGCAGCGCGATAATCGCAACGATAATACCTGCAATTACATCCTTAATGAACTGTTCCTTGGTGTATGTTTTCATAACAGAAAACAGCTTTGGTTTTAATTTTTCCATGAAAATCCCCCCTAAAATGAAAATCGTGTACATTTACAGTCAGTTCTGCATCCTGACCTGTCCCTCTAAAAGCATAGGATACCTTGCGAGCAGCGCCCCGTCAAGCTCCTCCCTGTGCATATCGACTGCCGTAATCTGATGGTTATTATATGTGGTATAGTAATAAATTCCCTTGTCCGCATTGCAGCAGGAAGTATAAATCGTAATCTCATACTTTTCCGGCTCGACCTCGCAACAGCCTCTCTGCTGTTCGACAGCACCGAGAATGTGGAAGAATTGGCTCACACTCTCCACCTCCGAATCACCTGAAACCGCATTCATTTTTACAAAGGCGACCCGGATAAAGCGGGACTGCGAGGACAAATCTCCCGGAAGCCCCAGCGCGCCCATCCCACGGCTGTAGGTGCTCAGCGCAAGCTTGTCCGAAAAGCAGTTCTGCGGGTTTTTCGAGGACAAATGCATATAG
>CAMWYL010000222.1 GCA_947178465.1 uncultured Lachnospiraceae bacterium
CTGTTAATCGAGTGGACCCATGGCGGAAGTGAATTCCTGTCGGGGGTAGATTTGTCGGTTTATATGGACAGCACTCCGGAAGGTACCCTGGGAAACAGACTCAAAAGGAACAGGGACAAAAACGCGGCCGATGAATTCATAAAAACAGTTCTTGATATCGAGCAGGAGAAGCTGTTGCGACAGGCCGAAAACGCCGGGATTACGGTAGGCAGGGATGGAGGTATTTATGAACAATAAACCAATGTTAAACGCTTATCCGGACAGTATGGGCGGAAGGCTGTCGGATATTGTTTCAATTCTTGAAAAGGAAGAGCTGAGAGAGGTATTCCATTCCTTTTATATTCTGCCGAGCATTTATCATTTCGACTTGGACAGGGGCTTCTCCGTCATAGATTATGATATCAATGAGGAGCTGGCGGATAAGCGGGATTTGGACGTGCTGAAGCGGCTGGGCATTGATTTGAAGCTTGATTTTATATTGAATCATGCTTCCGCCCAATCCCCTCAGTTTACGGACCTTGTTCGTCGGGGAGAAGAATCGGAATACAGAGATTTCTTTATCAATTGGAACGAGTTCTGGCAGGGCTGTGGTTCCATGACGGAGGAGGGCTATATACAGCCCGAACCGCAATATATAGAGAAGATGTTTTTCCGGAAGCCGGGGCTTCCGATCCTCATGGTACAGTTTCCGGATGGAAGGAAGGTTCCGTATTGGAATACTTTTTATCAGGAGGAACATTACCCGCTGTATCTGGGACAGATGGATTTAAACATCAAATCCCCAAAGGTATGGGACTTTTATAAAGATACATTAAAAAAGATTGCCTCCTATGGGGCGGAGCTTGTGCGGCTGGATGCCTTCGCGTATGCGCCGAAAGAGCCGGGGGCAAAAAATTTCCTCAATGACCCGGGGACATGGGAACTGTTAAGCCGGATACAGGAGCTTGCCGACCCTTACAAACTGACCCTGCTGCCGGAGATTCATGCTGCATATGAGGAGCAGATCTATAAAACATTGTCGGACAAAGGGTATATGACTTACGATTTCTTCCTGCCGGGTCTTGTGATTGATGCGATTGAAAATAAAAGGGGCAATTATCTTGCGGCTTGGGCGCGCGAGCTTATTGATAAGGACATCCGGACCGTGAATATGCTTGGCTGCCATGATGGAATCCCGCTCCTTGATTTGAAAGGGATTTTGCCGGAGGCGGATATTCAGAAGCTCATAGACCTGATTGTTGCCCGGGGTGGTTTTATAAAAAATCTGCACGGACAGAAAAACATGTACTATCAGGTAAACGCGACCTATTTCAGTGCGCTTGGAGAGTCGGAGCAGAAGCTGTTGATGGCCAGGGCGATTCAACTGTTTATGCCGGGGAAGCCCCAGATATGGTATTTGGACCTCTTTGCGGGAAAGAATGACCATGAGGCGGTGAAAAGAGCAGGTGAATCCGGACACAAGGAGATTAACAGAACCAATCTTACGGTAGCTGAAATTGAGAATGCGCTGAAAAAGGAAGTCGTGAAAAAGCAACTGGAGATGCTTCGGTTTCGGAATACCTGTAAAGCCTTTGATGATGGCGCCCGGATTTGCGTGGAGGAGGAAGCCGGCATTCTTCGAATCACCTGGAAGAAAGATGCTTTTGGCGCGGAATTGATGGTGGATTTTGCGAATGAGGAATACGAAATAAAAGAAGTCTGAGTATCCTTTTATCGGGCAGCGGGGTGAGGAAGCCGGAATCAGGAAAGGGACTTTTCGTGGAATTGCATAATATTTACAGACCAATAACAGCGGCTCCGTTTCGGAGCTGTGAAAATTATATGGAGTTCGAACCCTGTGATGCACTGAAGCCTTATATCCGATGCTTTTGGGGAACGAGGAAAGCTGTCAGGGTGAGAGCCGGGAAAAGGCCAAGAAGCGGCGTTATTGAAAAATTTTTAGAAATGTAAATGTGATTGCGGTATTATATTAGCGATACAAACTATAATAGTGCGATTGATTTTATAATTTGTACTATGATACTTTGTGGAGGAATGACTATGTGTGATAAAGCAGACAAATCTGATTTAGTGGTATTTGCAGGTCAATCAAATATGGCAGGAAGAGGTAATGCTGCGATGGCAATGAAATGCAATAAAAATGCAGGGTTTGAATATAAAGCAGTAAGTAATCCGAATAGATTGATGCCTGTTTCAGAACCGTTTGGCTTAGGCGAGGAACGCATAGAAGGGATATATGATATAAACCCCGATGGAAGTTCAAAGCGAACAGGCAGTATGGTTTCTGCTTTGATTGATACATATTTCCGTCAATGTGGTAGGAAGATTATAGGTGTTTGCGCCTCAATGGGTGGTACAAGCACAGTTCAATGGAAAGAAAGTTATATTAAAGATGCAGTTTCAAGACTGGATGCAGCAAAATCATTCTTAACAAGCAATAATGTTCCAATAGGTAATATTTTTATTGTATGGTCACAAGGCGAAACAGACGGAGACAATAATGTTTGCGCAGAGGATTATATTAAAAATTTAAAGCATTTATTTCATGAATTTAAAATGCATGGAGCTGAAAAATGTTTTTTGATACAGACAGGTCATTATAATTATATCGACTATCCACATGGTGGTATAGAACACGATAAAAAATACGAAGTCATAAGAAAAGCGCAAAGTACAATTTGCAAAAATGATAAGGACTTTGTAATGATTGCGAGTTTTGAACCGTACATTTCTCAGATGAAAGACCCATTCCATTATAATCAGAATGCATATAATGCAGTCGGAAAAACCGCAGGAAAAGCAATAGCGGATTATTATGAAAAAATGACAAGTAGAATATAGTATGATGGTTAGAAAATAATCAAACAGAGGGAACTTATGAAATTAAACACCAACCTTTTACAATGGACAAGAACACCGGAAAACTATACCATAACCGAGGATGGGGTGGAGATTATCACACAGCCCCATACGGATTTGTGGCAGAGAACATATTATCATTTTCGTAACGACAATGCCCCTGTATTGCAGATGAGTACCGATGAAAAGTATTTCTCCTTTGCGGTAAAGACATCGTTTGAAAGTAAACAGCGCTATGACCAATGTGGTGTCATAATGTACCTGGACAGCGAGAATTGGTTGAAGGCTTCCGTGGAGTATGAAAATGAGGTGATTCAGCGTTTGGGCAGTGTTGTAACAAATAACGGATATTCCGATTGGGCGACAACAGATGTGGACGCTTCCATCAAAACCATGTGGTTCCGGTTCAGCCGCAGGGAAAGTGATTTCTGCATTGAAAACTCATACGACGGGGTGCATTATAAGCAGATGCGCATCTGCCATATGTTTCAGGCTGCCGGGACGATTCCGTTCGGCATTTATGCGTGCAGTCCGGAGGAATCCTCGTTTAAAGCCACATTTACAAAGATGGAGCTCACCGACTGTAAATGGCTTGCGCATGATGGACAGGCGCCGGATAAAGACTGTTAAGAGGGAAAAGAGAAGGAAGCAATAAAGAAGCGATGAAAAAAAGACAATGGAAAAAGGCGGCTGTGATGCTTTTCCTTACGGTTTTCCTCACGGCTGTTCCAGTGTGGTGCAGAATGCAGAACGCAGACAGATGGACAGAATCGGCTCTTCTGCTGCCATGGGAGGAGACAGAGGGGCGAAGTGTGGGAGAACGGGCAAAGCAGATTGTCCTGCTGCCGGAGGCGGAGACGGCAAAGCGGGACTTGGGTGCATGGACAAGGCCTGCCGTTTTGACACCGGACGCACAGGAATTAATGCTGACAGAGCAGGGGCTTGTTTATGGGGAGCTGGAGGTTCTGTTTCCCACGGCAATTCCGGTAGAGATTGTGGAAACGGGGCAGACAGGCGTTACGGTTGACCTGCCTCAGGCATGGGAATGGTATGAGTGGGGAACCATGGAGCTTGCGCCGCGCATTCGTTTTTCCTGCTATAAGGCGGAATATGAAACAAGTGATGCACTGCGAAGCGCGCTGTTGGAGCTGATACCCGACGCGGTGCTGATCGCCGGTTATGAGGATGCGGCGCAGGGGGAGTTTTATTATCGGATAAAGTCCGGAGAAGACAGGTATTACTATTATGCGCTGGTGCGGGGAGCAGAACTGTATCTTGTGCAGGAGCTTTTTTGGGAGTCCGATTACAGCTTCGGCTATCTTCTGACGGGGGCGGAGGCTGTCCGATGGCACACGGACGGGAAAGTGCTTGCATGGGGAGAATGCCGTGACTTGGATGACAGAAAGCTTACGCCTGAGGAAGGAGTTTCCTTTGTGTGCCGATATGATAGGGCGGGCGAAAGCCTGTTGCTGTTTTTGGACGGATGGTTTGAGAGACCGTATCAACGGCTGTCCTTGGACCGGTTGCTTTGGAACACCTTTTCGGATTGCAATTTTGACGGATATGTGGATATTTGTGCGCAGGGCAGGTATTATCTTTGGAACAGTGCCCGACGGGAATATGAAATTGCGGCTGTCGAATCGGGGGAAGAGGAATTTGCGAAAAACCAAATAGAGCTGCTTGCCGAGACCGGGACGATTTGGAGCCATGACAGGAAGTATGTATCGGGAAGTTGGGAGTTCATCGAGGATACAGAGGCCCTGTGGCAGTGGGAGAACAATACGCTGGTGAAAAGGCGCGAGTGCGCATTGTCCGAGAGCGAAGCGGGGGTGCAGATAACCTGCTGTGAGGCAGGCAGTGACGAACCGCTGTTTTCGGAATTGATCCGTGCCGAGGAGTGGGCAGAGAGCGCGGAACGTGTGCAGCGGCTGTACGAAGCTTTTTATGACGGGCTTGCTCCCAAGGAAGCCTATGCGCTGCGTCATGTCAGAGGGTATGATGCGCAGGAATATATACCGCAGGAGCTCGCGGACGGGCTTGCGGAGGCGATGCTTGCAGGAACGGATGCGGAGTATCTCAAGGCGATGCAGACCGGCAGGGAGCTGACATGGGAGGAGGAATTGCGTGCCCTTGCCAAGGAAAATCCGGATATCCGTCTGGACTTTATCAGAGACTGGGGCGATGCGGTGCTAGAGGCGGATATGGACAATGACGGAGTGGCGGATATCCTGATACAAGGCTATTATGGAGGAAGTCACGGATATGCGGATTATGTGCTTTTTAAGGGGATGCCGGATGGGAAATTTGTGGAAAGCAGTCGGGTAGACATGGTGGTACAGGAATTTGGTGTGCTTTGTTATGAGGGGAAAAATTATCTGTGGCAAAAGAATTTTTATTACGGAAGCAAGATGGACAGCGGGTACACGCTCTCGTATTACACGGACGGCGCTATGGCAGAGCGGGTAGAGCTTTGGTATGTGCCGCGGGCGTATGATATAAGGCTGACGGAGTGTGCGGACGAGCAGTACCGGAGTCTGGCGGAGGACACTATGGCGGCAGGTATTTCCTGTATGGAGCGGACAGACGAATATGAGGTGCTTATCGGAAGTGCGGAGTCAGAGATGGAGGAAGGCGCGGATGAGCAGTACCGGTGCGATGTGGACAACGACGGGGAGGCGGAAGCCTATACCAAACGGATTTGGACGCCGAGTAATCTGGGAACCGTGACCGGAATTATTTTTATGGGAGAAGAGGATGCGGGTCTGCAGCAGGCAAAGGCGGCCGCAGAAAGCGGTGAGGGCGATGTGATTATGC
>CAMWYL010000223.1 GCA_947178465.1 uncultured Lachnospiraceae bacterium
GTATAATTACAGTACAATTAAGTGCGAAGGGATGTGGACAGAATGAAATTTATTATTAGCGGAAAAAACATCGACATAACACCCGGCTTAAAGGCGGCGGTTGAAGAGAAGATTGGCAAGCTTGAGAAATACTTCACGCCGGAAACTGAGGTACACGCGACCTTGAGCGTTGAGAAGGAGCGGCAGAAGGTAGAGGTCACCATCCCGATTAAGGGAACTATTATCCGCTCGGAGCAGGTCAGCAGCGATATGTATGTATCCATCGACTTAGCGGCTGAGATAATAGAGAGACAGCTGAAGAAATACAGGAACAAGTTCCGGTCAGAGCAACAGGCCGGTGCAGCCAGCCTTAGGACGGATTTCATTGACAGTAATTATGATGAGGACGAGGAGGAGATCAGGATCGTACGCTCCAAGAAGTTTGACATCAAGCCGATGTACGCGGAGGATGCGTGCATCCAGATGGAGCTTTTGGGACATGATTTCTATGTATTCTGCAATGCGGAGACGGACGAAGTCAATGTGGTGTACAAGCGTAAGGGTAATACCTATGGACTGATTGAGCCGGAGCATTGAGCGGTGATGGGACAAGCGGTAGGGCCGCAATGAAAAAGAAAAGATAACCGGCAGATTTTGCAGGCATTGGCTTCCGATGCCTGCATTTTTATGCACACGCCGATGCAGAGGAAATATACGGCATCGCGGGAAATTGCCTTCAAATGTACTGAAAGCAGGGAAAAACATCATATATTACATAGAGTATGTAAACAGATGTGGTGGTTGTTTGAAAAACAGGATTATGCTTTACCTGATTATGGCAGTTTTGCTGCTGTCCGGCGGAATCTGCCTGTATGAAAGCAGGATGAAAAGCATCGCGGTAACACAGAATGCGGGAGACTATATTAAATGGGTGGATTTTAACGCCTCCAGCGAAGCCTTGAAAAGGGCATGCCTGCTGGATGTGGAAAGCTATGAGAGCGAGGTGCATCTGGATTGGATTACACTGCTCGCATACGCGGCGGTGCGCGGAGGTGGGGAATTTGACAAAAAGTCAGTCGGCTATATTGAGGACATTGCAAGGCAGCTTTCCGACAAGGAGACGACGCGGGAGGCGCTCGCGGAGAAATACAAATATTTTTCTTATTATTATGAAGCGTATCAGGCGGTGCTTGGCGGGATGCTCGGGGAATATGAGTTGGAGGACGAAAATGGGGAATTCCAAAAGAAATACGGGCTGAAGGCATTTTCTCCGATTGCGAAGGGCTTTTCTTATCAGGACTATGACGATTTCGGAGTGTCGCGGAGCTTCGGGTATAAACGGCAGCATCTCGGGCATGATATGATGGGACTTATCGGCACGCCGATATGGTTGTTAAGTAGAAAAGAATATGGGAAAGAAAAATGCGAAAACAGCACCCTGCATATCAGAAAGTAATATGCAGGGTTTTCCCGTCTAATCGGCATGTCTTAACGACCTTCCGGATCAGCTCATTTTTGCTGGCATAGGATAGTGTATCAAAATTATCAAGAAGATAACATATCTGTTCATAGATATACTGCCTTGAATTGTCGGCTTTTGCCTTGTTTCGTTCAACCAATTCTGCCCTTCTAAGCTGCGTCTCCAATTCCGCCTTCTGCTTATCCAGCTGTTCCATTTGCCCAATGATATACTTGGCAGCAGAGGATGACATGTTGTCCTGAAGCGTGCGTGTCAGGTTGTCAAGGGAGGCATTGATCAGCTTCAACTCAGATTGAAGCCCCGATATATTGAAAACTTCGTTTACATCATCCTGTAAGTGAATAAAATCAGGATTTAGCCGGATGCGGCGAAGCTCATTGAGGAACAGGTCATCTATGACCTTTACCTGAGCATAGTCACTGTTGCAGTAAGCTCTTCCCTTTCTGGCCATAGCGGAGCAGTAATAGTAGGAAAACTGTGTATTATTCTTCGTATAGGTGCGGGCGATAATCTTAGAGCCGCATCCGCATTTAAGGACACCCTTCAGAATACCGACATCATACTTACGGCTGCGTATTTGCCGGTTGACCTTCAGCCGGCTTTGCGCGTTGATCCATTTTTCTGCGGGAATAACAGGTTCGTGGATTCCAATTGAAATTGTCCAATTCTCTTTTCCCATGATAAAGGATTTCTCTTTTCCGGTTTTGTGCTTACCATAGCTTATCAGGCCATGTTCCCCATCAAACAGTCTCCTGTCCGGGAGCCTGCAGCCCTGGTCAAGAAAATAATCGTAAGCTTCAGGTGCGTTCTGGCAATACACGGGATTGGTGAGAATATTGTATATTTGCGACGTCGCAAGATATTTTCCTGACTGACTGCGGATACCGTTATCGCGGCAGTGGCGTTCTATTTTGGTTATGCTGTAGCCGCTTAGGATAAGCTCATAGAGCATTTTGATGCGCCAGATTTCGTTTTCATCGACGACGAGGAAGGAATGCTCCTTGGCGCCTATTTTTTTCTTGATGGAGGTCATGCCGCTTGGACAGTTGCCGCCTGTCCATTTGCCTGATTCGGCAAGCGCAAGCATATTGTCACCGACGCGCTCTGAAGTGTTTTCACGCTCCAGCTGTGCAAAAGCAGCAAGGATGTACATGACTGTGCGGCCGATAGGAGTCGAGGTGTCGAAGGACTCCTTCACTGAGACGAACGAAACCCCGTGTTCCTCAAAGGTATCATACATGGCGGAGAACTCCTTCACGTTGCGGCTGATGCGGTCGAGCTTGTATACCATGACGACATCCAGGAGATTATCCCGGACATCCTGCATCAGCTCTTGAAAGGATGGTCTGTTCATGTTCTTTCCGCTGAATCCTTCATCTCTTCCATATACTTTAAAATCTAAAGGCTGGTCGCGGAAGATGATACCTGCGTATTCTTTGCACATATTGACTTGTACGTCTACAGAGTCGGAATTGTCTCGGTAGACGGATTTGCGGGGGTAGATGCCTATTACCATGTGAGACCTCCTAAATTATTTGGGATAGAACGGGATTTAAACGTATCTGTAATACATACAGTAGCATTATTTTTATAAAAAGACAAGATATACACAAGATGTACACATAGTTATCCACAGAAAAATTGTATTTTTACCCTATATATGTTAAAATTGATGTAAGAAGGGATATTGCAGTATGGAGGTGATTTTATGTGGTATGACGCTTTGGAAGTGGCTAAATATATCATAGCAGTATGTACGCTGCGTCAAAAACCGATAAGTAATCTGAAACTACAAAATGTCTTATATTTTGTATGGATAGACTTTTATAAGAAGACAGGAAGGAAGCTGTTCTTTGATAATATTTGTGCATGGCAGTTTGGACCTGTCGTCCCTATAGTGTATTATGAGTATTGTCCGTATGCAGGTCGGTCGATAACCCGATACGAGAGCGCACAGATTGAAAACTGTGATGAAGAAATTATAGATGAGATATTGGAAAGATATATGGATGCTTCTGCGTATGAATTGGTTGACAGGTCACATGCTCAAGGTTCCCCATGGGATATTATTTATCAGGATGGAAACGGAAACAGGGATGTTATTCCGTTTTCGTTGGTTATTTCCCAAATGACCGTTTGACAGCATCAGCATTAAGGAAAATCATAGCCGCCACTACCGATTTTGCATCGGCCAAGTCGTTTAATTCCTAACCGTAATCCTCTGAAAGCACCATATTTTTGAATTGCTAATATCATATATTGTGAGCATGATGGCTCAAAGCGACATTTCATCCGTATTGAGTCAGGAGCAAAATGCTGATAGAGACGGATAACACAAATTAGTATATTTTTTAGAGATAACAGAATGTATAGAACCCAAGCAGAAAAAATAATTATTAGTGAAAAGGCAATTCCTGTTCCTGTTCGGCGAAGCAGACTAAATAACAGAATAGAAATTATAATTGGCACAATAACATGCAATCCGATATGGAGCCAATGAATTTCGGGGCGCTCTAAATGTCGCTTATAATAGATGCTGGAAGGATCGTTCGCATCGGTATTGACAAATAATTTTTCTGCTACTTCGGATAAGTCGTTAATATCGTTTTCATTAAATATAATCTGTTTCATTTTTCCCCCATATAAAAACACACACATAAGTGTTTATAATTAAACTTCCCTTACAAAAATGAGCATGTAGTAGTAAGCGGGAATTGGTTGTTGGGTGCACCCGGGCTTCTCTGTGACGCTAATAGTCTCCATAGAGTGATATTCCCAACCATTGGTGGCTTCCCGATTGATGATTTCCGCAAAGAGATCAAAGGCTCCTTGGGTATTTCCCTTAGCAACATTAATATTCTTAGGTCCGGCAACAGCTTTGTATTGTTTCATGTGTAAATCCTCTCTTTCTCTGCATTTATGTGTGTGTTCCTAAAATGTTTTAGCAAAAAGAAGGAATAATATGAGTTCCTTAACTACAAAGGCAGTCTACACAAATAATACCATATATTTTGAAATAATTACAGTGTTAGAGGGAAAATTTGGGAAATAATGTAAAGATATGAAGAAATAAGGGTGTAGTTTATGGTTCTCTTTTGGCCAAGGTGCAAAGAATTGTAAAAAAATGACGGTCATAATTTTGTCAGTATCTGACGAAAATTCCTGACGGAATAAGATATGAGAATGTGAGTGTAGATTTTGGACCTTGCGACGTGGTAGGATTTTAGTGTAGTAGAGAATGGTTCTGCCGGAGGGAGTGTTCTTATGAAGTACATGGAAGAGATTATTGAGATGGTGAAGAAGATAAAGGACATACGCAGCCTGAAAATGATTTACGGCTTTGTAAAAGCGCTGAAAGAAAAAGGCAGTGGCAGATAAATGCGGTCCCCCTGATATTATGTATTGATTGTGCTTTAAAGCATACGGCAATATGTAGGACATGTATAGTCAATAGGGCAGAGTCAAGACAAATTCTATAATGGAGGTGCCTATGCGAAAGGAATGTTTTAATATGTATTTAACGAAAGAAAAGAGTAACACGAATCTGTACAAAAATTATAAACCGAAAATTTCCAAGCATCAAGATGCAGAGATACAGGTGTATGTTGCGGATATGGCGAGCAAGGATATTTCAAAACGTATGAAAGCAACGATCAGTTTGATGGCATCCGAGGTAGCACATGGCTTTATATAAGCTAAGCCCCATTTTTCCCGTTGCGACGTCGCAATGGGTGTGTTATACTTTTGAGTGGCAATATCATGACGGTGGACGGTTGCCCGATCGCTGGAATATATATTCCAAGAACTCCCGAAAGGAGGTCTTATATGGGAAATATACGAAAGGAAAAGGCATTATGTACATAACCCTGTCTGAGTTAATTCAGATCGGAATCTTTTTGGTTGGCTTTGCTGCCTTACTGAAAAGTAAAAAATGAACATAAAAATAACCGCCCTAGCCTGATAAACTTGGCGGTTATTTTCATAAATAACCAATAAATCGCAGGCAACCGTTCACTGGTATTGCCTTTTCATGTCTAATATAGCATATAATGATGCAAAAATCAATTCATATATTTATCATTATGTAAATTAAGTAATGTCAAGTCGGACAATATTTGATTTATGAATATTCAGGAATTGGTATTATCATCCGTTTTACACAGTCTGTCTATGTATTCCCAGAATAACTTT
>CAMWYL010000224.1 GCA_947178465.1 uncultured Lachnospiraceae bacterium
TCCCTTGAAATAATCCGGCTCTGTAAGCACCGAGATACAATCCGCTCCCGCCTTTTCATAGTCACGCGCGATGTCCAGATACGGGAAATCCTCCGCGATAACACCCTTCGACGGGGAAGCTTTCTTCACCTCACAGATAAAGCTGATGTCTTCTTTTCCGATTGCCTTTTCAAAGGGAAACAGAAATTCACCCTCGCGCCTTGCCGCTTCCAACGCCTGTTCCCGCACCGTCTCAAAGGGAACCTCTTTTTTCCTTTTCTCTACCCTGATTCTCGTTGCTGCTGCAATCTCATCTAATATCATTGCCGTCCTCCTATGTATCAGTCCGTTGCATTGGTACATTTTACAAACTGCTGAAGCTTTTCATATGCCTTCCCGCTCTGAACAGTCTCCCGCGCGACCTTGATTCCCTCCGCGATAGAGGGCGCACCGCCCATCAGGTAAATCCCTGCCCCTGCGTTGAGCAGCACCGCATCCGCCTTCGCGTCCGTACAGGTCCCCTTTAAGATTGCCTCGGTAATCTCAGCATTCTTAGCGCCGTCACCGCCTACCAATTCGCTCTTATCACACCGCCGGAAGCCGTATTCCTCGGGTGTAATCTCATACTTCCGGAATTCCCCGTTATTGACCTCCACACAGGTCGTCGGTGCACCAAGCGAAATCTCGTCAAGCCGATCCTGTCCATACACCACCAGCGCACGCTTCACGCCCAGCTTATCCAATACATGTGCCATCGGCTCCACAAGCTCCTCACTGTAAACGCCAAGAAGCTCCACATTCGCTTCCGCCGGATTTGCGAGCGGTCCCAGAATGTTGAACACGGTACGGATGCCAAGCCCCTTGCGGACGGGTCCCACGAACCGCATCGCCGCATGATATTTCTGCGCAAACATAAAGCAGATATTACACTCCTCCAATACCTTCGCGTTCTTCTCCGGCTCCAGATCAAGCTTTACGCCCAACGCCTCCAGACAGTCCGCCGCACCGCTTTTGCTTGATACGCTCCTATTTCCGTGCTTTGCCACCTGATGTCCTGCTGCCGCTGCGATGATGCTTGCCGTTGTGCTGATGTTGATGGAATTCGCCTCATCTCCGCCGGTTCCCACAATCTCCAGCACATCACCGCTGACAGGCACCTTGATTCCATGCTTGCGCATTCCCTTTGCAAACGCGGTAATCTCCTCCACCGTCTCGTTCTTCATACGCAGCGCTGTCAGAAAGGCTGCCATATTCATCTGTTCAGCCTCTCCACTCATAATTTCATCCATGACCTGCTCCGCCTCCTGTGCGGTCAAATCCTGTCCCTCTACTACCTTTTTTGTTGCTTCTACGATCATTTTCATTCTCCCCTTCCACTGTTAATAAAATTTTTAATCATCTCTTTCCCGTCCGGCGTCATAATCGACTCCGGATGAAACTGTACCCCGTAAATCGGCGCGCTTTTGTGTTGCACAGCCATGACCTCTCCCTTCTCGTCACGTGCCGTAACTGCCAGTGTCTCCGGTATTCTGTCCTTATCCGCCACAAGAGAGTGATACCGCGCCACGTCCAGCTCCGCATTCAGGCCCTGAAACAGGACGCTTTGGTTATCAACCGTCACCCTGCTCTGCTTACCGTGCATCAACTCCGGCACATAAGTGATTGTTCCACCAAACGCCTCACAGATTGCCTGATGTCCAAGACACACGCCCAATAGAGGGATGTTCCCCTGCACCGCTGTAATCAGTGCCTCACAGATGCCTGCCTCCGACGGCTTTCCCGGTCCGGGGGAAAGCACGATATGGGACGGCGCAAGCGCCAAAATCTCCTCCACTGTCATCGCATCATTTCGTATGACCTTAAGCTCTTCTCGCCCGCCGATCAGCTCTCCCATCGCCTGCACCAGATTAAAAGAAAAGCTGTCATAATTATCCACCAATAAAATCATCTTGACCCTCCATGCCGCCTTCGGCGGCTCAATATAGAAATGAAAAACGCCGTCTTATGCTCTTTGAATCCATATTCTATCTGAAATCACTGTCCACAGATTTCTTCCGTCAGACGGATTGCCTCTATTACGGCCCCTGCCTTATTCGCACACTCCTGATACTCGCTCTCCGGCACGGAATCGGCGACGATGCCGGCTCCTGCCTGCACACAGACCTTTTTCCCTTTTTTCACAGCGGTTCTGATTGCAATGCATACATCCAGATTCCCGCTGAAATCAAGATACCCGATTGCACCGCCGTAAACGCCTCTGGCCGACGGCTCCAGCTCATCAATAATCTCACAGGCCCGAAATTTGGGTGCACCCGACAGGGTTCCCGCCGGCAAAAGCGCTTCTATCGTGTCTCCGCAGGTCTTCCCCTCTGCAAGGGTTCCGGTGACGGTGCTTGCGATATGCATGACCTTGGAAAACCGATGGATTGCCATATAATCATCAACCTTTACGCTGCCGTATTCCGAAATCCTTCCTAAATCATTCCTTGCCAAATCAACCAGCATGTTGTGCTCTGCACACTCTTTTTCGTCCGCAAGAAGCTCCTTTTCCAGAGCGATATCCTCCGCATGGTCTCTTCCACGCTTTCTCGTCCCCGCCACAGGGAAGGTCATCAACCTGCTGTTGGTCAGCTTCACCATCGTTTCCGGCGAAGTTCCCGCAATCTGCATATCCTTGATCTGAATATAATACATATAGGGCGACGGATTGGTCGTGCGCAGTACTCTGTAGGCATTGAGAAGGCTGCCCTCATATTCCGCCTCAAAGCGTCTTGAGATAACACCTTGGAAAATATCACCCTCCCGAATGTAATGCTTTGTCTTTTCCACCATCCCGCAGTATTCCTCCTTGGTGAGGTTGCAGGTAAATTGCGGCGCGGGCACCGGCTTTTCATAGGGGATCGGCTCCGTAAGGCGCAGGGTCTCCACAAACGCATACAGCTCCTCCACCGCACGGTTGTATCCGGCTTCCCCGTCGGCTGTTTTCGCATTGACGATAATACAGAGCTTATGGTGAAGCTGGTCAAATGCAATCAGCTTATCGAACATCATCAGCTCACAGTCATTCACATCGCTCTGCTTGATTTTGAGCTTGGGCTCGGCATACTGTATCATTTCATAAGCAAAATAGCCGACCAGCCCGCCCGTAAAGGTTGGCAGACCTTCTATCTGCGGCGATCGGTATGCCGCCAAAATGCTCTGCAATGCCTCCTTAGGCCGTCCCGGCTGGATCCGCACCATACCGTTTTCCTTTACCTTGGTTACGCCGTCCTTACAGGAGACGGAAAGCTTCGGGTGATATCCCAAAAAAGAATATCTGCCAAGATTTCCACCCTCGACACTCTCCAGCAGGAAATACTGCTCGTCAAGTGCCGCAAGCTTTCGAAGCATCAGTATCGGCGTAACATCATCCGCCAAAATCTCCATACACACCGGTACATACGTGTACTCCTTCTCGTATTGCTTTGCCTGCTCATATGTTGGCTTAATCATATTGATACCTCCATTAAATTTTCCGTAAAACAAAAAAGCTCTTATCCTAAATTAAATTAGGACAAAAGCTTATTATCACTTCTGCGGTGCCACCTAAATTGACATATAAAATACATCCACTCTTCACACGTACCATCATACGCTTTCCCTTGATAACGGGCGGAAATCCCGTTGGGCATTACTAAAGCCGAAGCTCGTTGCTCCCACCTTCCCAAGTCCATTCCACGCTTCGCCGACTACCGCAATCCCACCATCTGCGGCTCTCTGGAAATCCTTTAAAACATGTACTCCTCTTGGTCATCAGTTTCATCAGACACTATTTAATTATAAATATCAGCTTCAAAATTATTCTGAAGTTAATGATAACCGGTTTGAAACGATATGTCAAGGGGGAAATTGAAATTTTTTTGTGCCTTAAAGGCATATCTTAAAGACATGTCTTTAAGACAATCCATTCAGCAGCTTGTACAAAAGCCGGTATAGCTGCTGCGCCTCCTGTGGCTCCATATTCACACAGGCTCCCAGGCTCGCAGGTATCGAAACCGCCTTCTCCTTCAAATCCTCCCCTTCTTGTGTAATGGAAACGATCAGATTCCGTTCATCTTCCTTAGAACGCTTCCGCACCACATAATTTTTTTCCTCCAGCTTCTTCAGCAAAGGCGTAAGCGTACCGGAATCCAGATAAAGGCAGTTTCCAAGCTCCTTGACGTTTACCTCTTTTTTCTCCCACAGTACCATCATTGCTATATACTGGGTATATGTCAGGTCGAGCCTGTCAAGATACGGTTTATATCTTCTTATTACTTCCTTAGAACAGGCATAAAGCGGAAAGCATAGCTGATTTTCGAGCTTTAAGCAGTCATATTTATTATTCGGCATAGTATCATAACTCCTTATGGCATTATTATGTTACTTAATTTATCACGATATGACTTTTTTTGCAAATGCGGCTGCAGCCTCACAATCCTTTTCATTCGGCCTTCCTTTATGCATGGGACCAAAAGACCCTTTGCAATAAAATTCTTTGTTCTCATGCCTGTTTCTTTTCTTTTTGCTCTTCATAGGCCGCCCTGCAAGCCTTAGCAAGCTGGTCCGCACAGGAAGTCGGTCTGCGCCCGCAAATCACGCCTGACAGTTTTTTCTCAATGTCCTCTACTGTCCATCCGTCTACAAGAAGTGGTATCGCTTTTAAATTTCCATTGCATCCCCCTGTAAAGGAAATATTTGTAACCACATTTTCATCAATATTCAGTTTGATTTCACTGGAGCAGGTATTTTCCGTTTTATATATGTATTCCATAACAATCCTCCTTCATTTCACACGTATCCCGATTTTATAATAATTTGACAATTTTCTCTTCCACTTCCGCCATATCAGCCGTCGGCTCAAAGCGCTCCACAACCGTTCCTTCCCGGTCAATCAGAAATTTTGTGAAATTCCATTTAATATCACTGCTCTGCGCATAATCCGGATCTGTTCTGCTTAGTACACTTTCAAGCATCGGCGTCAAGGGATGTTCCGGGTTAAATCCGCCAAAACCCCTTTGTGACTTCAGGTATGTGTAAAGTGGATTCTCATTGCTGCCGTTCACTTCAAGCTTGGCAAAAATCGGAAATGTAATGCCATATCTGGAATCGCAAAAGCTTACAATCTCTTCATTGGTTCCGGGCGCCTGATGCCCGAATTGGTTACATGGAAAATCCAAAATGATAAATCCGTCACTGCCATATTTCTCAAAAAGGTCCTGCAGGTCGTCATATTGCGGGGTAAAACCACACTCCGTCGCAGAGTTGATAATCAAGATTACTTTTCCTGCATAATCCTTTAAAGACCTTTCAACTGCATAGGCATCTTCTACTTTAAAATCATAAATATTCATCGTATCATCCTTTCTCTTTTCAAAATACTATAACAATTCCCTGATCTGTTCCTCCAGCTTCTCCGGTGTGACGGTAGGAGCAAAGCGTGCAACTACTTTTCCCGTTCTGTCAACCAGAAACTTCGTAAAGTTCCATTTAATGTTATTGCCCATGACACCCTTCTTTTGTGATTTTAAAAAGGTATACAGCGGTTCCTCGCCATCCCCGTTTACCTCAATTTTCTTGAACTGCCGGAAGGTAACGCCATATCGCGACTGGCAAAAGTCCGTAATCTCATCGTCACTGCCGGG
>CAMWYL010000225.1 GCA_947178465.1 uncultured Lachnospiraceae bacterium
CTTCTGAATTGTTGCTTGCATAAATTCATCTCCTTCCTTACAGTTCAGTATATACAATAGTATATACATTATCAATAACTTTATACGAAAAAGGAAAAACCTTCACATTATTCCAATGGTTGTTCTTCAGTATTCTCCCAAAATAGAAGTTTCCAATGACCGTAAAACGGTTCTGACTCCTCCGCTTGCCCTTTATTAATAGCACAAACAATGTCATCCGGTTCCACAACCTCACCTTCATTCCATGTCCTTTATCTGACAATTAATCTGTTCTTGTGTGGCCGTTCCATTTTTTCGTGCATTTATTGCATCATACCATTTTCTACCTTCAACCCCTTCATTTTTTCCCGCCAAAAATTGTGTTGATAGTCACATGGATGCCCGAATCCCTTGCAAGCTGAGCAACGGGAACTCCCGACCCGACACACTTACATGCCTCTTTCTTCCCTGTTCGCTTTGTTTTATTTCCATAATTAATACCTCACATTTCTATGTTTTCCTACATATAATATATAAAACTCACCTTACAGGACGAAATCATGAAAACCAATTGCCAAAATCTCTACTTTCTATCAACAATAGCTTGTCAGCTTGCAGAATGCCTTGAAGAAGATGAACTGGAAAAACTTTCTGCCGACCTGACTGCACTTGGATATATGATTGAATCTATATTGGCACATCAAAATGTATGTACAAATGATTAACGCCGGTTAAAACGATGATCAGAAAGCGCATCGGAACCCTCTGCACATCGGAAACATTATCCGCCTTCGGTACATCCGGCACGTCCCCGGAAGCATCCGCTATCTTCGCCGTAAACGACACATTGTCGAAAACCACATCCCCGGCAACCGCCAACCTGTACACGGAACGTTCCATACTGCCGTATATGTTATCCTCTATCTTCCTGAAGTCTGCCGGAAAATCACTCCTGCATCCTGCATCTTATATGTCAGAGTCAGATTGGTTACCGCATCCTTTATCCTATTGGCGGATGCAAGGTTCTGACCGGTTAATTTAAGTCACTTTTCAACCGAAGTAACATTTGGAAATTGACCGCTATATCTGAACATTATTTTTATAACTTGTTCAGATGCCCACTTTTCATATGCTTGATTTGAAACCATCACTATTTTTCTACAGATACAATATCAGGAAATTCTCCTCCTTCTTTATACATTAACTTAACTATTTTTTCTGCTGCCCAACCTTCATAAGCCTTATTCGATATAATTCCATCATTCACACTTTTTTGAATACTAAATGCTCTATTTACTTTATCAAACTCAATAATTCCCATATGTTCTTCATTGGGACCAAACTTATACACTACTTTTTCCTCATTCTCCTCTTTCTTTATCATCAATACAAATACAGCCATTATTCTACCTCCTTATAGGGATCTCACACTCTCCCCGTTTCTACTGCCCTATTATGATCAGTTTCATAATCTGTACCAAAGAATTCTTCAAATCTATGTTCATAATATTCATGCTTTAATAAATCCAAATCATTTTGATTATAATCACCATTCATTAATCGTTCCCATGCATCAGCAATCTCAATATCCGGATCGAATGTCCCAACTCTATCTCTCAGTATATGGTCATTATTAAATACATGATCTTTAATTTTTTGTATTTTCCACTCAGGTATACCTGTCTGACTTGATATGCTTGTAACATCATCTGATGAATTCCTAATTATTTCATATAACCCAGCTGCCTCATCGTCTAATGCAAGGATCTCATCGACACTCAGCTCATCTAAATTTCTACCACCTGATTCTTCAGCTTCATCTTCCGAAATTTCTATTCTTTTTTCAAATTTTTACATCCATAATGCTTCCAACAAACCTGTCAATATCTCTCACCGCAGTCTTTATCCCACGCGGATCATAAACAGCCATCTCGCTGACGAAACCGTTTTTCTGAAGTTCCGTAAGAAACCTTTTTACACTTTCCTCAATATTCTGATCCGGTTTGGCTGCTTCAACGATATCATGAATACACTTTTTAATATCTAATTCACTCTGATTAACTACCGGCTTTAAGCGTACAGCTTTTGCCATACAGCTATTCTTCGGTATTGTCTTTATAACAGAATCATCAATTAAAATATAATTGTTTTTAATATTAATGTTTACTATATTTTCGTGTCCGGTCTTTTCAGCCACAAGCGATTTAATAAATTCGGTGATCAAGCTGACTATTAATGAACTTGCAATATCCAGTATCAATGATCCCTTGGAGAATCCTTTCAACTGTAAATTCATTTGATGTTTTTTATTATAATTTCGATTTGTAGTTTGTTTTAGTCCTGTTGCCGCACCCGGCAAATGATTTGCCACCGCCTCCGGAGGTTGGAACAGTAAAGACTCTATATTTTTCTCTATTTCTTTCTGCCACCCCGGATGTTCATTTTCAATCCGTTTGGTACTCAGCTTTTTATGATCAATTAACGCATTTTTCCCAATAACCTCATTATCAAAATCAGTTCTCTCTGCTATGATTTGGTTCTTACCATTTATATCATCATAAATGATTTCCGACATATTATTTACAATGGCTTGAAAATCAATTAAAAAATATGATAAATCATATACTGTTTTCATTTCCTTCGCAAATTTTATATCAGAATGTATCTCATTTTTCCACAACAAATCTTGCCAATTCATCTTTTGTCTCCCTCCCAAAGTCATCCATGAATTCCCTAAATTCACAGGTCACTTTTTTCTGTCCATTATCGCATAATGCATTATCAAAAATATTTACAAAAAATCGCTTCCATCCTTCATGTATATTCCAAAAATCCTCATCAATCTTTGTTATTTCATATAAAATTTCCCATTCGCAATTCTTTCCGCACAACATTGGATAATGCACTGATACGTTTTTTACTGCCTTAGATGTATTTTTCACACTATGGTAATAGATAGATCCGGTTTCCTCAAACCTTTCTTTTATTTCTTCATTCAACAGCTCACTGCCGCATTTTTTTAATTTTCTTTTTGCGCATTGGAAATAAGAACCTCGGATTTTTCATTTCTACAGTATTGTTCAAATACCCACTCATTCTTTTCCAACATCTTTATCCGTTCTTCAAAAACATTCATTTCTATTTTTCTTTCTATGTTTGCAGATTTGTCATTACCTGTCAGATCTTTCAAAGAAGCATCTCTTACTGCTATCCTGTTATTATAAATGGCACCCATCATCGAATCACATAGCGCCTCTCTCTGCCCTGCGGCACGGAAAGGCGCTATGATCAGATGTTCTCTAATCCGGAGGCGGTTGATTTACGCCTCATTTTTTACAAACGTATCAATTCCGTCGCTGATTACAGCATCACCGTTCTGTCCGGAAACCGTCACGTTCTTAAGCTCCAGCTTCTCAATGTTCTTCGCAAAAATGCCGGTATTCGTCTGCTTGTCAACGCCGTCCATCATTGCCGGTACGCCCGCCGTCGGGTTCTCCGTAAAGGAGAAGGATGCGTTCTCAAAGATTACATGATGGATTTTCTGTTCCGGCAATCCATACAGGTAAGACGCCGCCGCATGACAGTTCGTCGCCTTGAGGTTCTTGAAAAGAAAGTCTCCAAGATACGGCGTCCGCTCATCAACGGGATGGTATTCCTTGGACTGAACATAGTCCGAATGTCCGTCCGAGTCACAGAAATAAAAGCAGTTCATGACAACCGGTGTCATTACGTGATCCATAATGATATTTTCGAACTTGATTCCCGTGACAATCGCGTCTTTGCCGCGCCCGCGCCTCGTCTTAATACGCAGCCCGCGGTCAGTATGGAGAAACAGGCACTCTTCCACGTTGAGGTTCTTTACCCCGCCCGCCATCTCGCTTCCGATGGTGATGGAGCCGTGTCCGTCCCGCATACAGCACTGTCTGATTGTAAGATTTTCCGACGGTGTCTTGTACTTCGCCCCCATGTAAATCTTACCGGATTTGATCGCGATGCAGTCGTCCCCAACGGAGAAATATACACCGACAATCTCTACATTCTTACAGGACTCAGGGTCAAGGCCGTCCGTGTTGGGCGAATCCTTCGGTCCAAGCACGGAAATACCGATAAACCGCAAATCCTCCGAGAAATACGGATGGATGTTCCAGGAAGGGCTGTTCTGCACCGTAATCCCATGGAGCACCACATTTTTACAATGATTCAAAAATATCATTCTCGGGCGCCATGCAATGCGTTTTACCTTAGGATTATCCCACCAATTCTCGCGGCTTGCGCTTCCGTCAATCGTTCCCTGCCCCGTAATCACGACATTCTCCACATTGATACCGGTCAGGATTCCCGCAAACATGTCGAGCGGGTCGCCCTCCCATGTACCGAGAAGATATTCCTTTTCCTTATCCACGCACTCGATTTTTCCCGGCAGAATAGGGAACTTCGTCCTATCCGTAAAGGCAGAGAGTGTTGCATCCTTGCCGATCTCCAACACCAAATCGCTCTTTAGAAACAGCGGATAAATCTTGTACACACCTGCGGGAATGTAAACCCTTCCACCCTTGGGACATGCGTTAATGGCACATTGGATAAACAGTGTATCGTCCGTTTCTCCGTCACCCTTTGCCCCGAAATCCTTTACATTTAAGGTGACATACTCGTCCTCTGTCGTCACCTTGAAGTTCTCCGTCGAATCGCTGCCATATACAATCCTTACCTCATAGGTCGTCGCAGGCTCCAACCCGAACACCGTCGCCACATTTCTGTTGCTCTTCTCCGCCAGCGCACCGTTGACATAGATTTCATGCTCCGCCTCGGAAGAAAAATAGCCGTTGTCCTTCAACTCAACGACAAAGCTTGTCGCAGTCTTGTAAATGATATCGTATTTCATTGAAAACCCTCCTGTTCCATCCGTTCCGATTTTGTTATATATCTCTAAAATAACACATCCGCGGACAAATATCCAGCAAAAATGTAAGCGTTTACAATGTAAGCATTTACACGGATTGTAAAAAATTAATCTTCCGGTACTGCCTTGGGGACATTCCTTTCTTCTTTTTAAACGCATCACCAAAATAATTGCTGTCCATAAAGCCGCACAGGGACGCGATTTCCGTGATACTTTTGTGCGTATAGGCAAGCAGCTCACAGGCATTGCGCATGCGTACCTCGTTCAGGTACTCCTTAAAGCCAAAGCCGGTACCCTGCTTGAACCGCTTCGAAAAATGTGACTCACTCATACAACAAAAGTCCGCCATTTTCTTCAAAGTAATATTCTCATAATAATGCCTGCTCATGTAAAGTGCTGCACTTTCAATCTCCGTATCCGGCTGTTCCGTGCGCCCCTGCCTTCCCGGAATGCCCGCAATCTCCCCGCCTCCATTACGTTCCGATGCCGCATGCCGCTGACAACGAATCACAAACAATATGATTTCTTCACAATACCGTCTGCATAACGCTTCCGACAGCTCGTCGTTCCCTTTCTCCTCCTGCAGATACATCTCCGCCAAAAGACGCTCAAACAGCCCCTCCAGATATTCCCTTCTGTTTGCGGGAATCGAAAGCCTGTAATTACGAAAGCACTCTCTAAAGGAAGCCTCGCCGATCTCACACTTTAACGCCCTGATTGCCTCATCCGAAAAGCACAGCGCAATTCTCTCATG